>JAQGHW010000124.1 GCA_028291505.1 Rhodopila sp.
TCAAGCCACGGTCCGAAGCTGGCGGGATGCCCGACTTCAAAGGCGCCCATTTGGAAGAGTTCGTAGCGTGGTGGTTGATACAAGTTGTCCGGGGTGGCGGGAATCGGAAAGCGGTCCTGGCACAGCTCGGTGCGGACGAAAAAGGCATTCACACCGGTGATGTTGCAGCCGACAAGATTATAGCCCTTCGCTGCTGCCAAATCGGCGAGCGACTGCAGGGAACAACCATGATAGTCGGTTCCATCCCACACCCGGTCTGGATTGTATGGCACTACCCGTCGCAACGGCGGCGGAAATTTACCGTTGTATTCCACTACGACCACACGCGGCCGGACTTTTTCCAAAGCCTGAAAAACCCAGTAATCGTTGAAGTCGATATCGATCGATATTAGGTCAACGTCCTCCGGAAGCGCCAAGCCTTGGATAACTTGGTTTATGTTCTCCTTCAACACCAAGCGCTCGATCAGCACGAGCTGACCGCAGTCGATCGCCGGCTTGAAGCGGTTTCGCACAGATTGGGCCTGATCGTGATTGGCCTCCGCCCAGGCGCCCTTCCAGCCGGCGTGCAATAGCAAGTGGGTGTTGCACTCAATCCCGTCCTCTACGCCGAACTCGAAGAAGGTCCGGTTTTGGGGGCCGATCCTGCGAAAGATCTCGGCGATGATGCCGTCCTCGTCGTTCTGCGAGTAGACCTTATGTCCAAAACGTTCCAGCCTGCGGGGATCGTCATATCGCGTATCCCTCAAGAGGCTCTCGACACGGACCTTGCCCTTCAGGACGTTGAGCTCGTGCTGCAGCTTCATGCTTTCGGCAGCCGCCTTGATGCTGATCAGGTGCGCCCTGACGCTCAGCATCTCCTGGAAAAGCGGGCTGTTCATCGGCTCCTGCAGGGACATTTGGCCGTAGAGCCGCATTGCTTCCTCATATCGGCTGGCAACGATCAGCGCGCGGGCTTCGGTGAGGCGGCTTTGCCTGGCATTTGCCATTTGTCACCCGCTATGCACAGAGGCGCGTGGATGAGCGGCCGGCGCCGGTGCAGATTGCCGATGGCATGACAGGGCGGCGTTGCCGTGGGGCATGTTCAGCATCCGGCGGTTGTTCCCGGCTTGCTTCAAGGCGCTGCGAAGCATCAGCAACCTCGTGCGGTTGTTCTGTTGCCAACCTTTGGGGCCGCATCAATCCAGGCTCAAGCAACCGACGCCTAATATCGGGCTAATTCCGCCTAAATAGCAGCTAATCCGCCATGCAGCGGCCAATGGCCACAAGAAAGCCCAGCCGCTACTCTCGCAGTTGCAACACCCGCCTGTCGGCGGGCGTCGTCTGCGAGGGTGTTCACACGGGAGAGCCAGGCTGGCTTGGCAGGGGCATGGATAGGTTGGTTGAAGCGATCACGCGCCGATTTGACGAGTTCCTGCTGGACTTGGATGCCGGTCTTCTCTTCCGATCGGATGCCAATCAAGTGCCCACGCCCGTTCCCCTCGGCTCCCGTGCCTTCCGGATCCTATGCGTCCTGACCGAACGGCCTGGCACGTTCGTCCCCAAGCAAAAGATGATGGATGCGGTTTGGCCCGGTGTCGTGGTTGAGGAAAACAACCTAACGGTCCAGATGTCGGCGCTGAGACGCGTGCTGGATAATGGACGCGCGACAGGAAGTTGCATCCAGACCGTCCCGGGCCGCGGATATCGCTTCCTGCCCGAGGTTATCAGCAGCTCCGCCGCCGCTAAGGCTGACCAAGCGCTCGGACCGTCCTCGCCCAGTACGGAGAATGGCTCTTCCGAGCCGACGGAGGGGGTTCCCGCTGGTCGGCAAACCGTCCGGTGGCAATGGCCTAGTTTTTTACGGGCTGGCGCGGCGTGCCTTTCCTTAATCACACTGCTTATCGCAGTGGCTTGGCATGTTAGCCATCCTTGGGTTGAAAAAATGGCAGCCCCGCGGCTGTCCGTTGTTGTCCTGCCGTTTCAGAATTTCAGCGGCAACCCTGCCGAAGATTACCTGCCAGAGGGGATTACGCAGGATCTGACCAGCGACCTTGCTCATCTTTCCGGGGCGTTTGTTATCGACAACGCGACCGCGCGCAGCTACGGGCGCAATCCGGTGGATACCCGGCAACTCGGTCGGGAACTCGGCGTGCGTTATGTGGTGGAAGGCAGCGTCAGCCGCATCGGCTCAATGCTGAAGGTCAACGCTGAGCTTATCTCCGCCGAAACCGGCGCACAGCTCTGGTCCGATCGGTTTAATGTACCGTTCGCCGATTTTGCGAGCGGGCAGGAACAGGTGCTGGGGCGAATGCGTGACGGGCTCGGGATCGGCCTGGTAGAGATCGAGGTGGCGCGCGGGTTGCGCGAGCATACAACTAAGCCGGATGCATTCGATCTGATTCTGCGCGGCCGTGCGCGGCGTAATCAGCCCTTTAGTCAGTCGCGGCGGGCCGAGGCTCGGGCACTGTTTGAGCAGGCGCTGCGCTTGGATCCGGATTCTGTTCTGGCCATGGCCTGGACTGCACAGATGCAACTGAACGACAAAATGGACGCCGGTTACTGGCCCAGTCTTGAGGTACGGGACCAGGTCAAGGCGCTGATGGACCAGGCGCGTAGGGTCAATCCAAACTCCGAAGCGGTGCTCACCCTGAGCGGCTGGTGGCAGTTCGCAGAAGAAAACTGCCGGAACACCGGCATCACTGCCAGGCAGCTAATCGATATGTTTCCCAATAACAAGAACTTCTACTACATACTGGCAGCGTGCGACGTCAGCGTCGGTCCCGCCGACGCGGCAATCGCCCTG
>JAQGHW010000134.1 GCA_028291505.1 Rhodopila sp.
ATCCGCGCCTTGTTATAGACTGCACGCGCGATTTCGACCATCTGGCGTTTAGCCGTACCGAGCATGCCGATGGGGGTCGCCGGATCGACATGAAAGTTCAGCGATTGGAGCAGCTGCTGCGCCTGGATGTTGAGCGTGCGAAACCGCGTGATTAGCTTTTCGTTGCCGAGTTCGATGTTTTGTGCCGCCGTCATCGTGGGGACAAGACTCGTCTCCTGGTAGACCATGCAGATGCTGGCTGACAGGGCTTCCCGGGGACTTTCGAACCTGGCCGGCTTGCCGTCCACGTAGAATTCGCCGGAGGTCAGCTGGGTTGCTCCGGCGATCGCCTTACACAAGGTTGATTTTCCCGCGCCGTTCTCACCGACCAGCGCGTGGACTTCGCCGGGATACAGATCGAAGTTGATGTCTTGGATGGCGTGGACGCCGCCGTAGATCTTGCACCCGTTGATGATGCGCAGGACCGGTTCGCGGTTGGGGTCTGCCGCGCTCGCCGCCGATCTGGTTTTGTCCGCGCTCAGGGCATGATTCATCCTTTGGCTCCTGTCTTGGCTAGAAGAACCCGGCCACTGCCTTTGGCAACGATCACCAAACCCTGCGCCACATCGCGTGTCGCCATGATCCCGTGGTACCGCCCGCCTACGCGGCTATGCATACTCTCCAGGGGATCTCCTTGCGCGTCGATCCGCACAATCAGCCCATAGGACCGTGGTGGCGCCCACGGCTTTTCGATGCCGAGTGCCTTGATCGAGCCGAATTGCATGGGCTCGTGGCAATGGTTGCTCGTGGTGAGAGCCGGGGCGACCCAGAGGGAAGGCGGGATGGTCCGGATCATCTCCTCCCGATACTCGTCCTCGCGCAGCACGAACTCGACGAGGTGGGTACGCACCCCGAACAGGGCGAGCCAGAAGCCGCCCCCGGAGGCGGGTCCGAGACGGGCCGGATATCCAGGCAGATTGCCCATGACCACCTGCGGCCGCTTGATGCCTCGCCCATCGATCGTGGCTCGGCTGACCCGATGGTTCCAGGCTTCGGTAAACCAGAGATCGCCCGCCGCGATTGAAAGACCGTTCGGATAAGACAGGCCGCGCAGCAGCACCTTGGGCGAGTCCAGGCCAGGACCACAGGCCAGAAGACGCCCGAGATGGTTCTTCGCCATCAGGTCGCGGCACCAATCCGCCGACTGGTAGGCAGTCGTCCCATCGGTCAGAAAAATCGTACCGTCCGCCGCTGCCACCACGCTTGTGAGACACCGAAGCGGTTGGTTGTCGACATTGGTGAGCCATGTCTGCCGTCCAGCGGCATCGACCGCCGCAAGACCGTGCCCGGCCACACACACCAGCAATCGCCCGTCGGGGTGAAATGCCAACCCGCCGGCGTCCGCCTCGAACATCGCAAACACGCTGCGGCTTGCGTACCCTTCTCCGGTCAGACGGAACACCTGCCTGCCGCCTGACACATAGATCGCGCTATCGGTCCCCTCCGCCACGTCATCGGCACCCGGAATGGGCTCACCCACGACCGGAAGCGCGTCCAATCGGTTGTTCGGACTGACCGCGCCGTCCATCGCGGGGATCGCGTGCTGATCGCGATTGCGGAAGACGATCTGCTCGACATCGCGAACAAAATGGGTCAGAAAGCCCATACGTTACCCTCGATCCCGCCGTTTGTTTCCCCAATAAGCTTCGTATCCCGTCCATGTTTCATCGCCGCCATCCAGCTTAATGCGCCCGATCCGGTTGTTTTCGAGCCCGCCCAAATAAAGATAGCCTTTGTGTTCGCGCATCGAGGTCAACGTCGAATGCGATATGCCGCTCGGGTCCCACCACGATCCCAGGACTTCACCGGTTTCGGTGAATTTCAGGACGCATCCGTGGTTCATTCCGGGTGCGAGCCATTCGTCGATCGGCACCTGCTTGACCATGCGCAGGCGCAGGCCTGGATTGCGCATCGCGAGATCGAAAGCCGGGGAGCGAATGCCCACCAGCGCCAGCCAATAGGTCCCGTCCGATGCGCGATTGATATTGTCAGCCAGCCCGGGCAGATCGTCGATCAGAATTTCCAGAGCGCCTTTCCTCGGTCCTTCGAGCCGGTAGCGGAAAACCTTGCACAGCGAGGTGCTGGCGATCAGCACCGACTTTCCGTCGTGGGAGACACAGATCCCGTTCGGGAAATAGAAGTGGTTGAGGACAGTCCATGTCTTCTTCGTCTTTGGGTCGTAACAGACGAGCCGCCCGTTCGGCCTTCCCTCCATGATGTCCAGGGTGTTGGTCGTCATTTCGTAGCGTGTCGTGCAGTCGCTGAAGTAGATCTTGCCGTCCGGCGCAATATCGAGGTCGTCGGCCATCCGCAGGCGCGAGTCGTCGTTGAGCTTGTACCAGGTCCGGTTCGTCTCGTCCGTGACCTTGAAGACCTCGCCGTCTGGCTTGACCCCGTAAACGCCCATGCCGGCGACGGCAACGATGAGGTTTTCATTCGCATCGAACTGCATCCCGAGCGGGCGGCCGCCGATGTGGGCGAAGACGTCACGCTGGATAAAATTCGGACCCGAGAAGCGGATTATGTTGCCATCACGGGTCGAGCCGTAGAGACGGTCATGCCGATCGAGGATGACGTCTTCCGGCCCCTCCACCCTACCGAGGCCGATCGCTTCGGCGTTCACCAGGCGATTGTTGTGCGCGTACGGCGAGCCGCTGCCTGCCTCGATCGACGGTGCCGCGGCCAGTGGCAGCTTGGCCGGGTTCACATAGATTTTCTGCGCCGCCTTGCCGCGGTTCTTCGCCCATTTGACGTCGATACCAACCGCGACGAGGAGAATGACGCCGTTGACAGCCGAAGTCACGTAGCCCGGAATTCCAAGACGCACCAATCCATTCAACAACAGGAAGACAATCAGGCCGCCGATCATGGCGCGCCAGACCGTTCCCTTGCCTCCGCCAAGTGAGACGCCGCCAATCACCACCGCTGTCAGGGCCTGGAATTCCCACCCGACACCGGTCGTTGAGTCCGTGCTGTTCTGCCGCGCCGCGTAGAAAATCGCGCCGGCGGCACTCAATATCCCCGATAGTGCATAGGTGGCGAAGAGCATGCGCTCGACGCGAATGCCGGCATGCCGTGCAGCCTTTCGGCTCGCCCCAATGGCGATGAGATGCCAGCCGTAGCGGGACCGGCTGAGCAGGACGTGTCCGACCAGCAGGACAATGAGCAATGCCGCGGCGTTGATCGGGATGCCCAACAAAGTGCCATCGCCAATATAGTCCCAGGCGTCACTGTCAATGCTACTCGTTGCAAAAACCGTCGCATATCTTTCGTTCAGGAGGTTGACCGACGCGCGCAGGATGATGAGGGTGACCAATGTGGTCAGAAACGGTCGCGCCTTCATGTAACCGACCAGCACGCCGTTGATGCCGCCGATGACCATGCCGGTTGCGAGCGTCGCGAGGATCACGCCCCAGATTGGCAGACCCGTCACATAAAGGAAGTACAAGGCGGCGAAGTTGCAGGCAGCGAGATTGGCACCGACGCTGAAATCGATGCCGCCACTGATCAGCGACACGGCCATCCCCAGGGCGACGAACCCGAACTCGGCATAGAGACGCATGAGGGAATTGGAATTGGCAGCCGTGGCGTACTCCGGGATCGTTGCCGAAAAATATACAACTACCGCGATCATCACGGTGAACGGGATCACCGGTTCGAACCACTGTTTCAACAGCAGCTCGGATAGCAACAGCCGCGGCGAATAGCTCGAACGGAGCCGGGTGCCGAAACTCGTGAAGTCCATGGCGGTGGTGGACATCGCGCTTCCTTGAGACGTTGCGCCGCCCCCGGTGGGGCCGGAAGCGGCGGTTCAGAGTCGGATCATGATTTCTGGGGCAACGGGAAGCAGTTGCCTCCGTGTGCATTCGTCTTGTCGAGCCAGATCGGCCGGGTGAAAAGCAAGCGATGGGTGGTGCCCGGCTTTTCTCCCGACTCCAGCATCATCACCACGGCATCGAATGCATCCTGCCCCTGCACGGTGGCGAGGTAGCTGAGCACCTTGTAGAAGCTGCCTTGGGTGAGTTGATCACAGTCAAGCTGGGAGCCTTCGACCGAGGCATAGACCTTCACCTGGTCGATCTTGCCGGCGTTGCGGATGGCCTGCGCCGCACCCGACTCCATGATCCCCCAGAAGCCCACGCTTGCGCACAGGTCCGGGTTCTGCTGGATCACCGTAGCGGTGATGTTGAGCGCCTTGTTGGCGTCCCAATCGGCGGCCTGATTCGAGACGACCTTGATCGCCGGGTCCTTGTTGAACACCTCCATGATGCCGCCGATCTGATCGATGCTTGCGGCCGCGGTCAGCTCACCCTGGACGATCTGCACCTTGCCTGACTTGCCAGAGCCCGAACCGCATTGCTTCACGACGTCCTGGGCGAGCAGGCGGCCAATCTCGACCCAATCGACACCGACGAAGCCATCCGACTTGTAGTTGGATGACATGTTCATCTGGATCACGTGCGTGCCCTGTTGTTCGGCGCGCTTCAACTCCTTCACCAGCAGGGTGACACTGGGATTCTGCACGATCAGCACATCGGGCTTATCGTTGACCAGGGCGGTCAGCGCCTGCAGCATCGCCGACGGGTTGTTGTTCGGGTCGCGGACGACGTATTTCATTCCGTTGTAGTCAGCGTCGGTGTGGATCACGCGTTCCCATTCGTCTTGCAGCGGCACCCCGAGGGCGATCGGCAGGAAGGCGATCGTCTTTCCTTTGACCGCCTTGTCGTAGTCGGCGCGAAGTTCGCGTGCGGTCTTGGTGCCAGCCTCCTCCTGGGCGGTCGCGGTCAGGGGCACCGCAAGCGACGCG
>JAQGHW010000141.1 GCA_028291505.1 Rhodopila sp.
GACGGAAAGCCTCGCCTACTACGTCCGGCAGGTGGAGAAATTCGCCCTGCGCTATCGCATACTGGTGGCGGAAAAGGGTGAGACGGCGGTCCGTCAACGCTGGACGCCGGAGGAAGCCGAAATCGCCAATGAGTTCCTGGCCCACGCCGCCGCGATTCGCGCAGAACGCGATGCCGCCGAGGCGGAAGGGCGGGCGCCCCGGCTGGCCGCTCTGCTGGACGGTTGGGGCGGCGCCACCTTGGCCTACCGCCGCCGGCTAGTGGACAGTCCGTCCTACACGCTGAACCATGAGGAAGTGGCCAAGGCGCTGGAGGAAGCCGTTCGCTTCGCCGAGGGGCTGACGCCGGTCGCCGTGGAGACCGACAGGCACGGCCACGCCGCCGCGCTACGGATGTCGCGGGCGGATGGGTCCGAAGTGACGCTGCCGGCGCGTGCGATCCTGGTGGCCGCCGGCACCCAGCCCAACACGGTACTGGCACGCGAAGACCATCGTATCCAACTGGATGGCCGCTATTTCCAGGCGATCGACGAAAACGGCGCCAAGGTCGAACCGGTGCGCGGCCTGGCCAAGCCGGACCAGGCGCACGTGCTGATGCATCGTGCCGGGAACGGCCGCTTCGTCAGCTTCTTCGGCGACCTGCACCCCAGCTTCTTCGGCAACGTCGTGAAAGCGATGGGCGGGGCAAAACGCGGCTACCCGGTCGTCTCCAGAGCCTTGGCCGCGCAGCCGGCGACCAACGTGTCCGGGGCGGACCTGATCGCCGCCGCACGCGATGGGCTGACGGCGACCGTGCATGCGGTGCATCGCCTGACCCCCACCATCGTCGAGGTCGTCATCCGCGCGCCCGCCGCCGCCGCGGCCTTCCGTCCAGGCCAGTTCTACCGCCTGCAGAACTTCGAGGTGCTGGCCGCGCAGGACGACGAACCCGGCGTCGGACGCACCTTGCTGAACATGGAGGGCCTGGCGATGACCGGGGCCTGGACCGATCCCGCGGCCGGGCTGGTCAGCGTGATCGTGCTGGAAATGGGCGGCAGTTCCGACCTGTGCGCCATGCTGCGGCCGGGCGAACCGGTGATCCTGATGGGTCCCACCGGCTCACCCACCGAAATCCACGCCGACACCACCGTTGCCCTCGTCGGCGGCGGGCTGGGCAACGCGGTGCTGTTTTCGATCGGCGCCGCGACCAGGGCCGCCGGTTCCAAGGTGATCTACTTCGCCGGCTACAAGGCAATCCGCGACCGTTACAAAGTCGCGGAAATCGAGCGCGCCGCCGACGTCATCGTCTGGTGCTGCGACGAAGCACCCGGCTTCGCGCCAAATCCCGCCCGACCACAGGATCGCACCGTCGTCGGCAATATCGTGCAGGCGATGGCGGCCTACGGGTCCGGCGCGCTGGGACCGCAATCCGTGCCGCTGGCCGACGCCGACCACATGATCGTCATCGGCTCCGATCGCATGATGCAGGCTGTCGGCGCCGCCCGCCACGGCCTGCTGGCGCCGTATCTGAAACCCGGGCACAGCGCGATCGGGTCGATCAACTCACCCATGCAATGCATGATGAAAGAGGTCTGCGCGCAGTGTCTGCAGCCTCAGGTCAATCCGGAGACAGGGGAGCGGACGGTGGTGTTCTCCTGCTTCAACCAGGACCAGGCGCTGGACCGGGTGGATTTCCCCGCGCTGCACGAACGGCTGGGGCAGAACGGAACCCAGGAGAAGCTGACGGCGCAATGGATTGATCGCGCATTGTGGCGGCTGGCGATGCGCCCGGCGGTAGCGGCGGAGTAATGCCAGCGGCCCGCAGGGCTGACTGGTATGCGCGGGGTTGGAGTGGCAGCCGCACCGGACCAAACCATCTCCCTACACCGCCGATCCTGATCCCGATGGGGCCAGGCCCGATCATGACACGCCCGCGAGGCGTCATTGATTTCGCGGGTTGGCATAAAATACCAGCGGCCCGCCAGGTCGACGAAGAGTCAATACTTCGGGCCGCTGGTATAACTACGCCTCGACGACGACCCGCGTGCGATCATGTATGGCCCGCAGCGTGACCTCCAGCGCGGCGCCCAGACCCTCGGCCAGGGCAGGCGCGTCCGCGGCCCCTGTCTGAACCGCCCGCTCGAAACGGCGGCCTATCGTGGTCAGACGCTCAAACCCGAACATTCCGGCGCTGCCCGCGATTGTGTGCGCGGCCTCGGCAAGCTCATCGCCGGCGTGCACCAACGCGTCCGGACCGCGCAAGCTGCGCAGCAACGATTGCCCGCGCTGTGCGATCGCCTCCAGATAGGAGTTGACCGCCTCTGGCGCCAGGTAGAATGCCGTCCGCTCGAACGACGATGCGTTGCAGACCAGCAGTTCCGACCCGATCACCAATACCGGGGTCTCCGGCGCGGCGACGGGCCCGGATACCAGCGCCTCGCCGTTGGTCGGTCCCGCCGCATAGGCACGCAACACCGCGGCAAGCAGCGTGTCCGGATCAAACGGCTTGGGCAGGTGGCTGTCCATGCCCGCCTCGCGGCACTCCGCCACCTGTTCGGTGAACGCCCGAGCGGTCAACGCCACGATCGGCACCCGTCCCCGCACGCCCTGCAACGCTCGGATGCGGCGCGTTGCCTCAAGCCCATCCATTTCAGGCATCCGCACGTCCATCAGGACGACGTTGAAGTCCACGGCCTCGACCGCGGCCACCGCTTCTGCCCCATTCTCGACACTGGTCACCTTGTGACCCGCCGCTCGCAGGAAGGAGCCAGCGATATCGCGGTTCATCGCGACATCGTCGACGACCAGGACGTGCAGAGCAACAGGCGGCGACGCCGGCCCATCAACCGCAAGCGGCACGGCAGGAGCCGACGCGGCGACCGGTTCCATCGGCAGCTCCAGCCAGAACACGCTTCCGCCGCCCGGATTCTCATGGTGGCCGAGGCAGCCGCCCAACAACGTCACAAGCCGGGAGGAAAGCGCCAGACCGAGCCCGGCACCCTCGACCGTGCTGGTGGCCTCCTGGTCGAGGCGCTCGAACTCGCGGAACAGGCGCCGGCGCTCGTTGACCGGGACGCCCGGGCCGGTATCGGCGACTTCGATCCGCAGCACGGAGCCATCGGCGCCGGGTCGCAGCCGCAGCTCGACATTACCGTGGCTGGTGAACTTCACCGCGTTGCCCAGCAGGTTGAGTAGTACCTGATGCAACCGGTCCGGGTCGGTGACCAGGTCGCGCCGCATGCCCGGCGTCACCGCAATGCTCAGGGCCAGGCGCTTGGCCTCCGCCGTGGGACGGACGAGGTCCACGCAGGCCGTCGCCACCGTCAGCACGTCGAACCCCACGGCTTGCAACTCGATTTGCTCGTCCTCGACTTCCGACAGGTCCAGCACGCAGGCGATCATCTGCAGCAGGTGCTTGCCGGCGCTCAGCATTGAGTCCACCCGCTTGTCTTGCGCGGGATTCAGGTCGCCCTCCAGGGCAAGCAGCTGCGCGTCACCGATCATGTTGTTCAACGGCGTGCGCAACTCCTGGCTCATGCCGGCCAAAAAGCGCGACTTGGCCGCGTTGGATCGGTCCGAGACGTCCCGCGCGGTCGCCAGGTTCTGCGCCAGGCGTTCAAGCTCCGCATTGGCGGTGCGCAATTCGCGCTCGCGCTCCGCCGGTTCGGTCAGGTCATGCACGAAGGCCGTAAACAGCCGCGTTCCCGGCAGATTCACCTCGCCGATGGCAAGCTCCATGGGGAACGTGACTCTGTCCTTGCGCTGGCCGAAGCCGATGATGTGTCGC
>JAQGHW010000156.1 GCA_028291505.1 Rhodopila sp.
GGAACGTCCGTCGTCCGCAGGACGCGCTGTTCGCACGAAGCGCGTGAATCATGCGATCAAGCGAGGGGATAGAGCGTTTTCAACCCGCACGCAGGCCATTGCACGCAATGTCCGGGTCAGGGTGAAAACGCTCTATCGGGCCGGGTTGGGAGGTTATCCCACCCCCAACGCATCCCGCAGGTCGGTAACGACTTTGTCCGCACTACGTTTCCGCCAACGCACGCGCTGGCCGATCGGTGTGTTTTCGACTTCGGGCAGCACCTTCAGCGCGATGAACACCGGACCCGGCGTGGCCAGGAGACCTGGCAATTCCCGAGTGAAATCCTCGATCTCGGCGAAGCTGTGCACGCGCGGATAGCCGCTGGCGCGGGCGATACCGGCGTAGTCGACGTTCTTCGCACCGGGCACCGGCTGGCCGCCGGTCGTGGCGTAAACCTCATTGTCGAGGATGAAGTGATAGAAATTCACCGGCGCTTGTTCGGCGATGGTGGGCAGTTGGCCCAGGCTCATGAGGATGTCGCCTTCGGAATCGAACAGCACCACGCGCTTGTCGGGCTGAGCCAGCGCCAGGCCTAGTCCGAATCCGGAATGACCGCCCATTGCGGGATCACCGAGCGGAAGGTCGACCGCGGTGTCGCTGATCTGCATCCAGTGACGGCCGCCGCGGCCGGAGATCACGATCGCATCGCCCCGGTGTTCGGCGAAGACCCGTAGAACTTCGGCTGTGTGCATCATCGTCTCGCCCTCCTTTACCGGTTGAAGCCGTGAAATTCGTCACCGACCAGGACGACGACGGGTTGGCGCGTTTTGTCTGCCAGTTCGAAGGCTTTTGTTATTCTGTTGGAATCGGCATCGTTCTCGATCAAGAAGAATGGAATATTGAACGCCATCAAGAACCGCTCGGTATAAGTCGCCGCCGTGTCGGTGTTGATACCGTGTCGCGTGTAGCCTCGATAGCCGACCATCAGCACGACCGGCACGTTCAGTCCCATCAGCCAGCCGCGGATCGAATCGCCCGATTCCAGCATCCCGGTGTTCTGGATCAGAATCATCGGCTTGCGGCCGCCCGCGTAGAGCCCGGCAGTGATCGAGCAGGCGTGCCCTTCGCGGGTGACGCCCACCAGCCGCAGGTTCGGATCGGCCTTCATCAGCAAATACAGCCAGTTTGTCTCGCTGTCGGGCAGCCAGACGACGTCGGTGACACCGTTCTGCTTCATCTGCCGAATCACTGTCTCGGGGCTGAGTGCCACCGTGGCCACGTCGTTCATCCTGATGTTCCTGTCGCGTTTGTCGGGTAGCCGGTACCCAGCTAACATGGGTTCAGCACAGATAACCAGGGGAGCAGCAGAATGGCGACGACAACATTCAAGGTTGGCGACATGATCGTCCACCGGATTATCGAGATGGAGTGCGGGTTCACTCCTGCGCTGGAGTTCCTGCCGAAACTGACGCCCGAGATGCTGGACGAAAGCCGGTCGTGGATGAAGACGCCGATGGCGCTGGACGACCAGGACCGGCTGGTGCTGTGTTTCCAGGCCTATATCGTGCGCACTGGCAAGCACGTCATTCTGGTAGATAGTTGCGTCGGAAACGACAAAGATCGTCCGGCGAGGCCGATCTGGCACATGAAGACGGACAACGTTTTCATGCAGGGCCTGGCCGAAGTAGGACTGACGGTGAACGACATCGATTTCGTTCTTTGCACGCATCTTCATGTCGATCATGTCGGCTGGAACACGCGGCTGGAGAACGGCCGTTGGGTCCCGACCTTCCCGAAGGCGCGCTACCTCTTTTCGAAGGTGGAACTGGACTTCTGGCTGGCGGAGAACGACAAGGCAACGGTCCCGCCGATCGCCGACAGCGTGATTCCGATTGTGGAAGCGAAACGGCATGACCTGGTCACCAGCGATTACGCGCTGAACGATCTGGTGAAGCTGATCCCGACGCCGGGCCATACGATCGATCATTACGCTGTCACGCTAGGCAGGACGGGCCGCGATGCGGTGATCACCGGCGACCTGATCCATACGCCGCTACAGGCGAAGTGGCCCGACCTGGCGATGCGGATCGACTACGACCCGCTGCAAAGCTCCGCGACGCGCTGGAAGTTCCTGGAAGCCTATTGCGATACGGATACGCAATGCTGCTTCGCGCACTTCCCGTCGCCGTCCCGCGGCTACATCAAGCGGTGGGGCAACGGGTTCAAGTGCGAGTATATCGGCGCCTGATCAGACGCCCTCAACCAGCCTGATGTCGCGCTCGGCACCATCACCGAGCGCGGCAAGGGCGGCTTGGTAGGCGGCAGAGTCGTGCGCGGCGGTGGCTTGGGCCAGGCTTTCGAATTCGATGACGACCGTGCGCTGGTTGAGGCCGGCTTCGTAGGTCTTGGCCGGTGTTCCGCGCACGATGAACTTGCCACCGCCTGCCGTGATGGCGGGGCCCGCGAGCACCGCGTAGGCGGCAAGCTTTTCGGGATTGGTCACGGCGCGGTATGTGCCGATCCAGTATGTCTTGGCCATGGGTGTTCCTCCTTGGTTGGCGCGGTCGTTTAGCCTCGCGTGCGGGGCAGCGACAATCCGGGCGGCCGCCGAACTGACCGACGAGGCCTCCGCGTAGCGGGTTTAACCTGTCTCCAGCCGGATATTTCCGAAATCGTCCACCCGCGCGGTGGTGCCCTTCGGCACCAGGCAGGTCGCATCGTATTCCTGCACGATCAGTGGCCCAGCCACCGTTCCCACCAGCCCTGCCCGGTCCACAACCGGTGTTTCCACCCACCCATTGCCCGCGAACCACGCGCGACGACTGGCAGGCACGGCTTGGGTAAATGGCGGAATCCGGCCGGGCAACCGAGGTTGTTCCGGCAGCCCGCGCGCCATGACCGACAGGCCGATCAATTCCACCGGTTCACCCTCCGGTGCTCGGAAACCATAGGTTTTCTCGTGCTCGTTCGCGAACAGTGCGGCGATCGTTTCTGGGGTGATCAAGCCGTCCGGTAGTGCGACCTCGATCTCGCTCGATTGGCCAACGTAACGGGCGGAGGCGGCGCGCTGGAACATCTGTCGTTCCGGCGCGAACCCATCGCGGGACAGCCGTTGAGTTCCGGCTTCGGTCAGGTCAGCAACGATTCGGCTGATACGATCCGGATCGGCGCTGTCGAGCCGCACCCGGATGCTCTGCCGAGCGTGATGTTCGGCATCGGCGACCAACAGGCCGAAGGCGCTGAACACGCCGGGCAATGGCGGAATGATGATGCGGGAAATCCCCAGTTCGGCAGCTATTCCGGCCGCGAACAGGGGTCCATTGCCGCCGAACGCCAGCATGGCGAACTGCCGTGGGTCGCGACCCCGTTCCACCGATACCGCTCGGATTGCCCGCATCATCGTTGCGGAAGCCAACCGCAACATGCCATGCGCGGCCTCCTCGACAGACAGCCCAAGCGGCACGGCCAGGTCACGGTCGATCGCGCCGCGCGCAGCGTCGACGTCTAGCCGCATGGTGCCGCCGGTCAGGCCGCCGGGGTCCAGATACCCCAGCGCCAGGTTACAGTCGGTGATCGTCGGCGCCACTCCGCCGCGACCGTAACAAACTGGTCCCGGCGCGGCCCCGGCGCTCTCGGGTCCGACCTTCGGCGCCCCGGCGCTGTCCAGACGGCAAATGGATCCGCCGCCGGCACCGACCTCCGCCAGGTCGATGGCCGGCAGTTTCAGCATGTAGCCGGCACCCACCAGCAACCGGGAACCGGCCATGACGCCGCCGCCGACCTCGATCGCCTCGGCGCGCAGAACCTCGCCGTTCTCGACCAGCCCGGCCTTGGCGGTCGTTCCCCCCATGTCGAACGTAACGATCCGTGCCTCGTTCAGGCGACGAGCGAGAGCGGCGCCTCCGACCACACCCGCGGCCGGCCCAGACTCGATGATATGAGCAGGTGATTCCGCCGCGAATGATGCAGACGCCAGCCCACCATTGGACTGCATCAGTTGCAGTGGCACCTCGATCCCAAGCTGCCGCAGACGGGCATCCAGCGCCGTGATGTAGGCTCGTACAACCGGCTGAACGTACGCATTGATGACCGTCGTGCTGGTGCGAGGATATTCCTTGATCTCCGGCAGGATGTCGCTGCTGATCGAAATCGCCATGTCCGGCAGCGCATCGCGGACGGCATGGGCAACAGCGCGTTCGTGCGCCGGGTTGGCATAACTATGCAGCAGGCAAATCGCCACACTCATAACATTCTCAGACCGCAACGTGGCAATCACCGGACCAAGGCTGGCAACGTCCAACGGAACCGCGACCGAACCGTCGGGACGCATCTTCTCGGTCACCTCCAGCCGCAGCCGCCGCTCCACCAGCGCTCGGGGTTTGGTCCAGCCGATGTCATACAGCACCGGCATGCGCAGATCTCGAATTTCCAG
This sequence comes from Rhodopila sp., assembly GCA_028291505.1. Lineage (GTDB taxonomy): Bacteria > Pseudomonadota > Alphaproteobacteria > Acetobacterales > Acetobacteraceae > Rhodopila. The sequence continues at coordinate 4,413 of JAQGHW010000156.1, forward strand.
GATGTCGCGAAAACCCCGAGTGGTAATCAGCGCCGTCTTCGCGCCTGTGGCTTCCAGCACGGTATTGGAACCAACGGTCGTCGCGTGCAGCACGTCGGTCACCGGACCAGGCCGGTCGGCCAGCAACGCGCGCAACCCGTCGATAATGCCCTCACCATAGTCATCGGGGGTGGAAGCCGTCTTATGCGTCGTTACTATCCCATCGGCAGAGATCGCAACCAGGTCGGTGAACGTGCCACCGATATCGATTCCAATGCGCAAGCTCATGCTGCTGGCTCCCATGCCACGGCGGGCAACGGCTTTCGTTCCACCTTCAGCCGAGCGCGCAGTCTTTCGGTGGCGGTGACGTCGATCAGTGGCGGGTCACCGGCCGCGACAACGCCGTAATCCCTGGCAGCGGCCGCGACCGTCACCAATCCATCCCGCAGATCGCGGGCGACGCGATCAAGGTCGCGGTCCAACGCCGGACCCCATCCGCCCGCACCGGGAAGTTCGTGCCGGAAAATCTCGCCCCGGGTCAGATTCATCGTCAGCTTGGAATGCAGTTTCGTTTCACCGGACAGGCCCGGGTTCATCACGTTCAACCCCGGAGCACCCGGCCCACCGCCTTGCAACCCATATGGCCGATGAGTCTGACGGTCGGCGCGGACCTGCAAAATCCCCTCATCCGCCAGCATCCGCCAGGTCTTGCGCTGCGCCATCCCGCCGCGAAACTTACCAGCGCCGCCGGTATCAGGCACAAACTCATAGTCCAGCACTTCAAGCGGGTTCTCCGCCTCGATCACCTCAACCGAGAAGCTGGCCATGTTGGCGAACATGCAGGTGTTGCCATCCAGCCCGTCCGCCCACGGCCGCCCACCCCAGGAACCCGAAATGAAATCGACGTAGATGAACGGGTTCAGTGCCTTGTCGTAACCGCCAATGGTAAGCCCGGTGTTGCCCCCGTCCGAAGCGGCAAAAACCTTGTCCGGATACAGTTGGGCCAGCGCGCCGAATGCGCAGTCCACGCCACGGAACCCGGTCAACCCGCGCGCCGCGCATGCCGCCGGCAGCTTGCCGTGGGTAATCGTTCCCGCCGGCGCGATGATCTTGATCGGCCGGAACACCCCATCGTTGTTCGGCATATTGATCGACAGCACCGACTTCACCGCGGTAAAGCTCATCGCCGCCGTATAGCTCAATGTATTGTTGATCGCGCCTTTGACCTGCGGTGCGCTGCCGGTCCAGTCGACCTCCATCGTGTCGCCATGCTTGCGGATCGTGCAGACCAGCGGGATCGGAACACCCACATCGATCTGATCGTCATCGATCCAGTCGGTGAACGTCGCCTCACCGTCCGCCAATTCCAGCAGGCACTGCCGCGTCAGCCGCTCGGAATAATCCATCATCGAAACCATCAGCTTGTTCACGCCATCCGCACCATAGCGGCCGACCAGATCCTCCATCCCGCGCGCGGCAATCTCGCACGCCGCCAACTGCGATCGGAGATCACCGAACACCCGCCCGGGCAGGCGGACATTCCGCTCGATCATGCGGAACAAGGTTCCATTCGCCACGCCGCGCTCATAAAGCTTCAGAGGCGGAATCCGCAGGCCTTCGGCATAGATCTCCAGGCTGTCGGACGCGTTCGAACCGGGCACCCGTCCGCCCACATCGGTGTGGTGACAGATTGTAGCCGCATAGGCGATCGGCCGACCCGCAGCGAACAGCGGCCTGAATATGAAAATGTCCGGCAGATGCATGCCGCCATCGTAGGGATCGTTGTTGATGAAAATATCGCCCTCATGCACATCGTCACCGAAATGCGCCAGCACCGCCTGCAGCGCCACCGGAATCGAGCACAGATGGCCCGGCAGCGACAAACCCTGTGCAACCAGCCGTCCCTGCGCGTCGCAAATGGCCGCACTGTAATCCATGATGTTCTTCAGAACGCCGGAATAAGCAGTCCGGTAGATTGTCAATACCATCTCATCGCCAATGGCGGAAATCGCGTTGCGGAATAACTCTTCGGTAATCGGATCGGACATCTGCGGTGGGCTCCGTGGTGACGGCTGATCCGACCACCGATGCGGTTTTGTGGCAACCAGGGTGCCACTGTGCGATGGTGGACAAGCGAATCGTGATCAAAGGTTCCGAATTTATGCCGCTGTCGCCGCTCCATCGCCCGTTCGGCCTGCTGTTTTTGCTTCTTTTGGCCCGTTGCGCGGCGCCGCAGGAGATCAACTGCGACTTGAGGAAGGTCACGGAACTCCCACTGGAGGTGCAGGACAACCTGCTCGTGGTGCGCGTTGGCATCAATGGCCATTGGGCCGATCTCGTGGTCGATACTGGCGCGGAGCGAACCACCATCGGCGACGCAGCCGCAAATCGGTTGGGATTGCCGCACGACCCACGTTACGTCAACAATTCCATGGGCATCGGCGGCGCCACGACCACGACGGATGTGACCATCCAGCGCTTGGTCATGGGCGGCGTGTATTTTCAACCCGTCACGCGGATCGCCGTCGGCACATTCAACCTGCAAACCCAACATGGGTTGCGAGCCGACGGCCTTCTCGGCGCCGATATTCTGTTGGCTTACGAGATGGATATCGACGTGCCGGCACATAAACTGACCCTGTATCACAGCCGGGCCTGCCCCAACGCCCATCCCCCCTGGGACGAACCATGGGTTGAAATCGAGGGGGTCAGAGCGAGCAAGGACCGTCTGCTGGTACCATTCGAACTCGACCACGTGCATGGCATGGCAACCTTGGATACCGGCGCGATGCGGAATGACCTCGGGGTGAACATGGCACGCCGGATGGGGCTGAACGATGAAACGATGGCCGGCGATCAAAGGCTTCAGCAGCACGGAGCGGGACCAGTCGTCACTGTTGCCCACCTTCATCAATTCAAACTGTTGCGGATCGGGCCCGTACAGCAAATCGCGCCACAGATGACCGTGCTGTCATCAGATTTCGGCGTCGGCGACGCGCTGATCGGAGAAGAGTTCCTGCTCGGGCGCCGGGTCTGGTTATCATTCCGCAATAGCCCCGCTGTTTTCGTGTCCCGGCGTGCCGACGAACCATGATCGACAAGCTGGAGATGTTGCTGGCCCTGGCGCGGGAACAGCATTTTGGACACGCGGCGGAATCGTGCGGCGTGACCCAGCCAACACTTTCCGCCGGTCTGAAGCAGCTGGAGGAAGGGTTCGGCGTACTGCTCGTGCAACGACAGTCGCGCTTCATCGGCTTCACTCCCGAAGGCCTGCGCGTGTTGGACTGGGCGCGGCGTATCGTCGGCGACTATCGCGCGATGCGGGACGAGATCAGGGCGCTGAAACGTGGCCTCGCAGGTCATCTTCGGATCGCCGCGGTGCCAACCGCGTTGCCGATCGTTTCAACACTGACGACGCCACTGCACGTCGCCCATCCAGAGGTGGTGTTTACCATACTGTCGCGGAATTCCATCGAGATCCTGACTTTGCTGGACAACCTGGAAGTCGACGCGGGACTGTCCTACGTCGATAACGAACCGCTGGGCCGAGCACGGGCGATCCCACTGTACCACGAACATTACCGCCTGCTGATCGCGGCGGACCGGCCGCTCGGGGATCGCAAGTCGGTCACCTGGGCCGAGGTCGCCAGCGTGCCGCTGTGCCTGCTGACACCGGACATGCAGAACCGCCGCATCATCGACCGGAGACTGCGCGCGGCGGGGTTGGAGCCCGCGCCGACATTGCAGTCGAACTCCATGGTGGTGCTGTTTTCCCACGTGCGCACCGGCCAATGGGCCAGCGTGATGCCCGCCGTGCTGGCCGAAACGATGGGCCTGCCCGGCCCGATCCGCGCGATCCCGATCGATGACCCGACGCCGCCGCCAACCATCGGCCTGATCTACCCGCAACGTGAGCCCCTGACGCCGCTTACGGCCGCTTTAGTTACGGAAGCACGACGGGTTGGGCCCGGATGGATTGCGACGCTGTAAGGCAATCACGCCCGCCGGAACGTCACCACCAGCACGTCCCGGAAGCCTGGTTCCGCCTCGTCCAGCGGTTCCACCGGTGTCACCCCGTGCATCACCCGGGCATCGTCCACCAGCGCGGCGTCGAACGCCTCCGTCAGGGTGAAATGACCCAGTTCCTTCCCCGCCAGATCATGGACGGAGGTCACACCGCTGGCGATATTCACCCGGTTGACCAACAGCACCAGCACGTAGTCGACTCCGTCGCGATGCATCCCCTCCGGCGTCGGCCGCCCTTCGACACCCCGCCTGGCCTCAATGCGGAACTGATGCACCTCCACATGCCAGCCCCGCGACGTATCGGTCGGGCTCACCATCCCGAACAGATTCCGGCAGAACGTCACGATCGAGGTCATGGTCGGCCCGCTGCCCACCGCCTCCGTCACCGGCTCGAACCAGCGTTCGATTCCGCCGTTCAGCGTGTTGTAGTCGCGGCTCTGATAGTGCGGCTGAGCCGGCTGCCTGACGATGCCGTCCGCCGCGACCGCATAAACCGCGTGGCGGCGTTTCCGGTAGCGCCCGCCGTCCGCCATATAGGTGTCCGGCCCGAGGTCGTTCCAACTCGCCGCGAATGTGGAAAAATCCGTCAGCGGGCCGGCCTGTTCCAGCAGGGCGCGCATGTCCGGCGCCCGCACGAAGGTAAATCCGTCAGTTCGGATCAAATCAGTTGGCTGCGTGAGCGTGTCCACGATCATCCCCCTTCTCGGCAGGGGCCTGGACGGCGGGTATAGACAAGGTGATCGTCTGCACCGGATTGAAGATCCTGATCCCAAGCTCCTGAAACCGCCGCTTCATGCGCCGGTTGAATTCACGTTGCACGGCCCAACGGCCCGAATCCGTGCAGACCACCTGACCGGCGACCGTCACCGCGGCGCCGTCCACCTTGTCGACGCCCCAAAGCTGGAAGTCGCTCAGCATCATGGCCGACAAGGCGGGTTCTTTGCGCATGTCCGCCACGATCCCCGTCAGTTCCGCGGCCACGCGATCGGTGTCCTCGTCATAGGGGACGCTCACCGCCACCGATGCGTTGCCCAGCCCGCGGTTGACGTTGGTGACGCTGGTCACGGAGCTGAACGGGATGATGTGCACCGATCCGTCCCCCGCACGCAACCGGATGGTGCGGACCGACAGGTTCTCCACGACGCCGGACAGACCGGACACCGTTACATTGTCCCCCACCTGCATGGCGTTTTCCAGCAGTAGGAAAATGCCGGTGATCAGATCCTGCACCAGTTTCTGTGAGCCGAAGCCGATCGCCACACCGACGATTCCGGCGCCGGCCAGCAGCGGGGCGATGTTGATTCCGATCTCGCTCAGGATCATCAGGCCGGCGACGATCGCGATGGTGATCAGCAGCGTGGTGCGCAACAGCGGCAGCAGGGTGCGCAACCGGGCGGACTTGGCCAACTGGGCCTCACGCTGCAAACGGTCGAGGTGCTGCTGGACGCCGCCGTTGATCGCCTCCCAGACACCGAAAGCCAGGACAATGGTCACCAGCAGGGTCCCGCTCGCCGACAGCAACCGCAGGCCCAGCTCGCTCTGGACCAGCCACAGAAGCGCGTTCAGCCCGTAGAGCTGAAGCAACCCAAGGATGCACAGCAGATAGACCGTCAGGCGCAGCGCGGCGGTCACCACCGGATGATAGACCACCAGCCTGGCTTGCATCCCCGGAAAAAGATCCACGCCTCGCGACCCCGGCCGCATCAACCGATCCACCAGACCCAGCAGCACCAGCAGCGTCAGTCTCGCGCCGATCAGGACCAGCGCGGTGACCAGGAAATAGTGGACCACGGCGGCATAGCCATGCGGCACCTCCACCGCCCAGATCAGCCATCCCGCGATCAGGAAGAACAGCGCGATCCAGTGCCAGACCCGGGCGAGGCGATTGCGCAGCGCGGCGATCAGATCGGTGGCGCCCGGCGGGGCCTGCAGCCGACGGCGGACCGCACGCCGCTTCTTCACGACGATGAAGGCCAGGCAGAGGTGCAGCACCAGACCGACAGCTTTCTCGAAGGCGTCGTGGGCGATCTCGGACAGGCCCAGCAGCAGTCCGACCTCGCCGATGGCATAGCCGAACACCGCGATCAGGATCAGCACCCGGCTCCACCGCATCAGGTAAGCGGCGGCGCTGTCGTGCAGATGGAACAGCCGCAGCCGGGACTCGCCCGGCGAGAGCAGCATGCGGGCAACGCTCAGCAGTGCGATACAGATGGCATAGGAGTCGATGACCGCCAGGATGATCAGTCGGCTGACGACCTGACCGCCAAGGCTTGATCCGGCGATCAGGTGTCCGATCAGGACGACACCAAGAACCGGCACCAGTTCCAGCACAAGGCGGGCGGAGACCGCGGGGACACGCTTGAGCAGCGTCCAGGCGGACGGCCGTGAGCGACGCGGCAGGGGCGCTTCGATCTCACCGGCCTCGGCACGGGCCAGGCCGTCGTCCGGATCCAGGGCAACGTCCGGTTCTGTGTCGCCCTGTTGTTCCGCGTCATCCGCCTGCTCCAGAGCCGTTCCGGCGGGGGCTTGTTCCAGAATCGTTCCGGCGGGGCCTGGTTCCAGGGTCGCTCCGGCGGGGCCTGGTTCCAGGGCCGTTCCGGCGGGCGGTCCGCCAGGGTGCGCCAGGCGCTGGACCGGAGGCCGCCGTTCCAGGCTGCGGATCGGCCGCTGCAGGACGCGGCGCAGCCCGTATTGGACGGCGACAGCGCAAGCGAGTGCCAAGGCCACCCGCCAGGAAACATCCGTCAAAATGTGACGTGCGATGGAGTTGGTCGCCATCACCACGACCCAGCCATACATCAATGGCAGGCTTTGCACGGTGTCCAGTGCTTGCATCGCCTGCTCGCCGAGATGGTTGACGAAGGCGGAGGCCGACAGCAGGACCTCGGCCCCCAGACTGTCGGGCGCGAGCGGAATGGTCACGCCCTCAAGCGTCGTTTGGGCAGGCGCCGGCGTTTGGGCGGGCGCCGGTTTGCCCGCCGCGGGCGCCGCCGCCCCAACGGGGGTGCCAGTGGATGTGCCAGTGGGGGCAGAACTGCCCGGCTGCGCCTTGATGATCGCGTTGAGCGTCGCGGAGAACGCCGCGCGTTTGGCCGGATCGTTCAACACGTCCAGCGCCGAACGCGCCTCCTCGGCGGAGATCGAAGGCGCCGCCCCGGCCGGGCCGGCAGAATTCGGCGCGGACCACGCCCTTGGGGCGCCCAGCACTACGGCGCCCAGCACTACGGCGCATAGTAGTATGAGGATAACGCGTATCATCCGGCCGGTACGACCACGGATGCCGCCGCCCGGTCAACCCAAAATCCCAGCATGGCACGTGCCCTGCTGATCAACCTGCGCGGTCAGGGTGACACGCTCTATCGACGGGCGAAGCTCGCGAACGCCGTCAGTTGCGTGGAAATGAAGGTTCGCGTCGCCTCATCGGTCAATTGGCCGGTGGCGGCATCCACCTTGGTCATGATCTGGCTGATCATCACCTCCGGCTTGTTCATCACCGTGGCGTCGAGAAACACCAGGCTCTGCCGCAGGTGATATTGCGCCCGCGCGCCGCCGACCAATCCGGGCGAGCCGGTCTGGATCACGGTCGGCTTGCCGGCAAACGGCTGCGTCGGCAGGCGCGACAGCCAGTCCAGCGCGTTCTTGAGCACGCCCGGCACCGAATAGTTATACTCGGGTGTGACGATGATCACGCCATCCGCCTTGGCGATCGCCTCACCCATCGCGAGCACCGCGGCGGGAAAGCCGACAGCCTGGATATCGGCGTTGTAGAGCGGGAAATCCCCCACGGAACCAAGCGGTTCGATCGTAACGTCGTCCGGGGCGAGCGTCGGCAGGGCCCGAACGACCGCGCCGTGGTAGGAGGCTTTGCGCAGGCTTCCCAGCAGCGTGACGAAATGAAGCGGCTTATGGTCGGACATGATGCGATCTCCGATAACGATCGCCGCATGGTGCGGAACCATAGCCGCGAACGCCATCGAAAACATCCCGTCTCACCGAACCGCCTTGACTGCTCCTGGCCGATCCCGGTGCCCCGACAGTTCCGCACCCGCCCCTTTGTCCAGCCGTGTCGCCAGCAGCGGGGCCATGAACGACACCGCGGCGACGAACAGGAATGCGGCGGAAAAATCCGGCAGCATCGGCTCCGCGTGATGCGTGACGGCGATCGAGGCCGCCAAGGCCGCCGCCGAGACCGCGATGCCCAGTGTCAAGGACATCTGCTGGAACGTCGTATAGAAGCTGGTCGCCGCGCTCATGTCTTCACGTGGGACGTCGGCGTAGGCGATGGTGTTGTAGGCCATGAACTGCAGCGATTGGAAAAATCCGTTCGCCACCAGCACCGCGTAGATCAGCGGCAGCGGCCAGCTTGGCCGGAACGCCGCGCTGAGCGCCAGCAGACCCGTGGCAATGGCGCCGATCCAGGTCAACACCGGCCGAAACCCCAGACGCCTCAAAAGCCACGGCGCACAGGCCCGCATCCCCAGGGAGCCGATCGAGCTGACGAACGTGATCAGCCCGCTCTGCACCGCCGACAGGCCAAAACCAAGCTGGAACATCATCGGCATGAGGAAGGGCATGGCACCGACGGCGATGCGCGACAGCGAGCCGCATAGCAGCGACATCCGGAACGTCACCACCCGAAGCAGCCGAAAGTCCAGCATCGGCCGCGGCGTGCGACGGGCGTGGAACCAGTAGAGAATCGCCGAAACCGCGCCCACGCCCAGCAGCGCGGCGACGACGCCGGTGGACCCGACGCCGCGGCTGGCGACCTCGATCCCGAACATCAGGCAGGCCAACGAGGTGCCGGACAGGATGAGGCCGCGCAGGTCGAATTTGGTGCGTATGGGTTCTTTCATCTCGTCTATGAAGATCGTGACCAGGGCGATGCCGGCCACGCCAATCGGGACGTTGATGTAGAAGATCCAGTGCCATGACAGATAGGTCACGATGAAACCGCCCACCGGCGGCCCGACGATCGGTCCGATGGTCGCCGGCACCATCAGCCACGCCATCGAGCGCACCAGGTCCGCCTTCGACACCACCCGCAACATCACCAGCCGGCCGACCGGCGACATCATCGCACCGCCCGCGCCCTGCAGCATCCGCGCCGCCACCAGAGCCCACAACGTCGGCGCCTGCGCGCACAAGATGGAGCCAAGCGTGAACAGTCCGATCGCCGCTCGGAAGACCGACCGCGATCCGAAACGGTCGGCGATCCGTCCGCTGGCCGGGATGAACATCGCAAGGGTCAGCAGATACGACGTCAGGGCGATATTCATGTGCAGCGGATCAGCATTGAAGCTGCGCGCCATCGTCGGCAGCGCGGTGGCAAGGACGGTGCCGTCGAGCTGCTCCATGAACATCGCACTGGCGACGATCAGCAGGACGGTGTGGGGGCGGGGGTGACGCTCGATCACGCGAGCGGGTGAAGCGGGTACGGGGACGGCTACGGGGGCAGACGGGGCGGACGAAGGCGCGTTCATGGGTCTCAGCTTAAGGCAACGCCCGGAATCAATCGAATCGCGCGGCGTAGTGGCTGCGTTGCATTTGCCAACGATCATGCGCGGCGAGTTACCTCATCCGCGCGCAATCCAGCCGAACATGGCGAACCGCCACCTGATACACTATACACTCCCGCTGGTAACTTAACCGGCTCGTCGAACGTTGTGAGGTTCCCATGGATGCCGCACTGCCGTACCGCGCTATGGCCTACAACAACGCTTGGGCCAATCACCGCCTGCTGACTGCCTGCGCCCAGTTGGCGCAAGCTGAGTTCACCGCACCTCGGACCGGTTTCTTTCCAAGCCTGCGAGCCACCCTCAGCCACATCCTGATCGTTGATCGCTTCTACGTGGATGCGATGGAAGGTGGCACGCTCGGGCCGGCCGCCTGGGCAGATCGGGAGCCGTGCGCAACTGTACCGGCACTGCAAGATGCGCAAGCAGATGTGGATCGGCGATTGCTCGCCGTGGTGGCGAGCCTGGACGAGGCGGGGCTGGGGCGCACCGTTTCAGTGCATCGCGGCACCCGCATCCAGCATGAGCGGATAGATCGGCTCCTACTTCATCTATTCCAGCACCAAATCCATCACCGGGGCCAGGCGCACACCATGCTGAGCGGCACGACGGTGTCGCCGCCGCAACTCGACGAGTTCTTCTCCGTAGACAACGTATCGCTGCGCGCCGGAGAGTTTGCAGCTCTCGGCTGGACGGAGGCGACAATCTGGGCTGAGCGAGGGATTGGCTGATACACTATATGCTGATTGTATCACGGAGTTCGGACTGTTTACACACCGCAACGCCATGAGCTAATTTGAATGGCATTGGCACGTCAGCGAGGTTCCAGGGCAGCAGTTCAAACATTGCCAATCCACCGCCCCGCGGTGATGCTTTGGCGCCGCCCAACGATCAGGAAACGCACGTGACGCAATCAACCGGAACACCACCGACCGGCCCGCTTTCGGGCATCCGTGTCATCGACATCACCACCGTCGTGCTTGGCCCCTTTTGCTCCCAGACCCTGGGTGACATGGGCGCCGATGTCATTAAGGTCGAAACCACGCAGGGCGATTCCACCCGCCTGATCGGGCCGTCCCGCACACCCGGCATGGGGTCGTACTTCGCCAATCTCAACCGCAACAAGCGCAGCCTGGCGATCGACCTGAAGAAGCCGGCGGCGCGGGAGGCAATCCTGCGTCTGGTCGAAACCGCCGACGTGTTCGTTCACAACATGCGGATCGGCGCCGCCCAACGCCTCGGGCTGGACTACGAGACGCTGTCGGCGCGCAATCCAAAACTGATTTACGCCTGCGCGTCCGGCTTCCGGAAAGGTAGCTCCATGCAGGAGTTTCCGGCGTACGACGACCTGATCCAGGGCGTCTCGGGGGTCGCCTCGCTGAACGCCGGTCCGGATGGCGCGCCGCGCTACTTTCCCACGGTGATGGTCGACAAGCTGACCGGGGCGACCCTGGCCTCGATGATCGGCATGGCGCTGTTCCACCGTGAGCGCACCGGCGAGGGCCAGGAAATCCACCTGCCGATGATGGAGACCATCCTGTCGTTTACCCTGGTCGAACACCTGTGGCACGGCACGCTGGGCGAGCCGGAGAAGGGCCTCGGGTACCCGCGGATGCTGACGCCGCATCGCCGGCCCTATCCGACGAAGGATGGTTACATAAGCGTGATAGCGCACAGCAACGCGCAATGGGGTAAACTGTTCGAGGCGATGGGGGTCCCCGAACTGATCGACGATCCCAGATTCAATTCTGTCCCGGCACGATCCAGGAACATCGACGCCGCCTATGCCACGCTGACCCACGGCATGAAGCAACGGACCACGGAGGAGTGGCTGGCGGAGTTGCGGCCGGCCGACATTCCGTGCGGCAAGGCCAATACTCTCGATGATCTATTCACCGACCCGTACCTGGCCGAGACCGGTTATTTCGAATCATATGAGCATCCGGTTGAGGGCGATGTCGTCATTCCGGCGATCCCGGCCCGGTTCTCCAAGTCACCGGCGAACGTGCATCGTGCGTGGCCGACACTGGGCGAGCATTCCCGGGAAATCCTTACGGAAGCGGGATACTCCGAATCGGATATCGCCGACATTCTCGGCGGCTAGTCTCCCACACCTGAAGTCCGCCATATTGGCCAACCCCGGAACTCGGGATTCCAGCTCATTATTTTCAGTGGCCTGCTTGTCCCCCGGGTCCGCCACAACATGCGACGACCTTCGGGGACAGGACACCGCGACCCGCAGCGGAGCTCGGCGGAGACTGTCCCCGCCATGTGTGTGGCCATCCTTAACTTACCAGTCAGCGACACCCGAGCCTCGCCGCGGGCGTCCCCGCCGGTAGCGGGAGGAAGTCCATTCTCCGATTCGTGAAGTCACATCACAGTCGCGTTGCCGGATCGATTTCAATCCGTCGTGATTTCTCTATTTGCACCGCCTTCGTCATTGTTGGGTCCACGGAGATCGCCAGCCGCGGCGGCTGGAACAACGTTTTCGTGAGTTCATAACAGGGATTCTGAACCAGTCGTAACGCATCCGTGAAATGCTCGCCTGGCAATGTTGCTTTTACGCAACATTGATACGATGCGTTTATGTACTGTTTTCGACCCCAGTGCAAAGGGATACAGATGACAAGCTATAGCTGGGCCTCGAACGTGAGCGGTGACTGGAATACGGGCACCCTCTGGACCCCTGCGACCGTGCCGAACAGTGCCACGGCAGACGTCACGATCGACGTCGCGACGACGCTGGCATATGCGGTCACCATCGCGGCAACACAGTCGTTCACCGTAAACAGCCTGACGATGAACGACACCGACGCCGATAATGCGGGCGCGGGCTCAGTCCCGTACAAAGCGGCGGCACTCACGCTTGACGGCACCCTCGCTTTCGCGCCCGGGTCCACCGGGTCGCTCGGCGGTTCGTTGCAGAACTACATTCTGACCGAAGCCGGCGCGAACGCCGAAATCATCAACGGCGGGACGCTCAACGGCTTCATCCAGGTCGAGGGCAACCTGCTGCTCACCGGCACGAACGGCATCTATATCACCAACGCTATCCAAGCGACTGGCGGCACAGTTACGGTCGATACGAAGTCGATCGCGGAACTCACCGGCAACACCCTGTTCGACGGCATCTATCAGGCGGTAGGCGCAAGTGCGGTCATCAACCTGGGCGGCGCGCTGCAAGGGCTTATCGTCAACGTCGCGACCCTGGAAGGACCGCCGCTCAATCCGCCCGGCTGGACCGAGTTGACCTATGTCGGATCGACCGCCGCCATCAACGAGTGGAACGGCACCGCGTACGTCCCGGTCGAGAGCTCGCTGACCACCATACAGAGCGGCGGCACGGTCGATGTTCTCGGGGGGCGCAACTACACCACCGCGAACACCCTGACCATCGACAACGTGGGCGGAGCGGCGGCTCCCGGCATGCTGAACCTGCAGGCCGGCATGGTCACCGCGGCGGAGATCGACATCAACGCCGGCATCGTCCAGGGCTTCGCGACAATTGCCGGCCCGGTCGTCAACAACGGCACATTGATCGCGTTGGGCGGCACAATGGTGCTGGAGGGCAGCCTGACCGGCACCGGCGCCGTGGAGTTCGATATCGACAGGCAGCAGGGCACCGTCAATCCCACCGGCGCGACCTTGTCGGTCAACAGCGTTTCAGCTGGCCAATCGATCGTCATGAACGGTCACGACACGCTGCTGATCAACACCCCGTCGGCCTTCGCCGGCACCATCGCGGCCAGCGTCGGGGACCAGATCGTGCTGGGTGGCGTCACGGCAACCGGCGCGGCATTGAACAACGGCACGCTGGTTGTCTCCAACGGAACGCAGACCGTAGCGTCGCTGGCGCTTTCCGGCAGCTATGCCGGCGACCACGTCACGCTGACCGGATCCAACCTGATGATCGCGGCCGGCACGGTCGTCCCCACGGTAAGCGGCACGGTCGCCGGACAGGCGGTCACCGATACAGGGACCATCTCACCGTTCGCTGGCGTTTCGATCGCCGATACAAACGTTTCGCAGACCGAGACCGTGACGGTGACGTTATCCGCCGCCGCGAACGGCACTCTGAGCAACCTGGGCGGTGGAAGCTACAATGCCGCCACCGGAGTCTACACCGACACAGGATCCGCGGCCGCGGTCACCACGGCGCTGAATGGGCTGGTGTTCACGCCGACGGCGCATGAGGTCGCGGCGGGCCAGACGGTCACCACCAGCTTTACCATCAGCGACACCGATACCGCGGGAGCCTCGGTCACCGACGCGACGACAAGTGTGGTCGCCACCGCAACCGCCTCGACAGGGGGTCCCGACACGGCGCCCAACGCTTTCTTTGGCGGCGCCACGAGTGATGTCCTGTTTGCCAACACCAACGGCGCCATCGCCCTGTGGAACGTGCAAGGAGGCGTCGCCGCCTCGGCGAATAGCCTTGGTACCGTGACGAGCGACTGGAGCGTCGCTGGTACGGGCGATTTCTATGGGACCGGGACCGCCGATATTCTGTTCCAGAACACCAACGGCGTCGTTGCTCAGTGGCAAATGCAGAACGGTCAGTCTGTCGCGGCCACGACCGTCGGCGTGACGGATCCGACGCAATGGACCATTGCCGGCACCGGCGATTTCGATGGCACAGGCACCGACGACGTGCTGTTCCGCAACAACACGACCGGTGCGATCGCACAATGGCAGGTCCAAAACGGGCAGGCTGTCGCGGCGACCACCGTCGGCGTGACGACCGCCGACTGGTCGATTGCCGCTATCGGCAAGTTGAGCACCGGGGCTGGTGCCGACAGTATCCTGTTCATCAACAGCAACGGCGCGGTTGCTGACTGGACCATCACAAACGGACAGGCTGTAGCGGCGAATTCCCTTGGCCAGACAAGTTCTTACTGGTCGATCGCGGGAATGGGGGACTTCACCGGTAACGGGCAGAACGACATCCTGTTCCGGGGACAAGGCGGCGAAATCGCCATGTGGACGATGCAGAACGGTCAAGTCGTTGGCGCCCAGTCCATCGGAATGACAACAGCCGACTGGCAAATCGCGGGAATCGGTGACTATAACGGCGACCGAACCAGCGACATCATGTTCCGCAACACGAATGGAAGCATGGCTGCCTGGGAGATGCAGAATGGGCAGGTCTCGCAGGTCACGAACGTGGGCGCCACGACTTCCGACTGGCTGGTCGCCCCGGTGCACAGCGGAGTGACTTTACCGTCCTAGTGGTCCGATCCCGGCGCCTGGTTTCAGGCGTCGGGTGAATCGGACCACCAGATTGACGATCACGGTCCGATCCCGGCGCCTGGTTTCAGGCGTCGGGTGAATCGGACCACCAAATAAAGGACCAGGGCAAATTCAGGTTGACTGACAATGCTCTGGCTTTTTTGATCGCATGCTTTGACGTTCCGCTACGCGATCATGTTACAGCCCCAGGCGCCACCCCCAGGCCTCGGTGGTTCGGGGGGTAAATCCCTCCCCAGCGCCTTGGTTGTTTCGCCGCGGATCCTGGCTCACGCCACGACGGCCGCGCCTCGCAGTTTTTCCATTGCGAGGGCCTGGACGAAGATCAGGTTGCCGGCGGTGCGGGTGTAGACGCTATAGCCTCGCCCGTTAAGCAATTCGACCAACCTGGTCCCCTGCTCGACTTGGGTATCGATGTCGGCCTCCACACAAATCACCGTTGGCCGTGCCTCGTCGAAAGAAGCTGAACGGAGGATCTCGTAGTCCATACCTTCGACATCAAGACTGAGAAAATCCGGGAAACGGCCGGAGGCGTGCTCCGCGACGATGTCGTTCAACGTTACGACCGGAACTTTCTGCACCTTCTGAATGCGAAAATCCGGATGTTCATGAACGAACTCCTCCGCCAGTTCGCGCTTGAACGTATTGCGGCCGGACCAGTCATCGATGAAATGAAAATCCAGCTCGCCACGTTCGGGCCCGACGCCGACATTGATGT
Organism: Rhodopila sp.; assembly: GCA_028291505.1. GTDB lineage: Bacteria > Pseudomonadota > Alphaproteobacteria > Acetobacterales > Acetobacteraceae > Rhodopila. Next base: position 19,896 of record JAQGHW010000156.1, read on the forward strand.
TGATATCCTCGCTCCGGTGCTCCCGGAATGCCTCTATCAGATGCGGGTTGGCGTCGACGTTGATCCCGCGCGACCCGCGAATGTGCAGCAAGGCCGTATTACTGATATTGAAAGGATGGTGGGCACCAACGTCGAGGTAGGTTGGATGCGCCACGCCGAGCATGTGGAACAGATTGAGGATTATCAGGTCCTCACCAAACTGGGCGTAGGTCGTGCCGCCGAACGCCTGATCGGGATGGCCGTCGAACCGTCTGTCGTCCAACTGCTCCGTTACGCCGTCGATCTTCCGCTCTATGTTGATCGCTCGTTCCAGCACTTCGGCCAGCGGCGGAGCCGGCACCGCCGGTGTGATCCTGTCAAGATCGGTACGAATGCTCCCCTTGAGCTGGGAGACCGACATCACGCCGGATGCCGGAGTACCCTCACCCGGCGCCGCTATCGCCTCTGCTATCGCCCTCAGCGCGTGCTTCGCGACGACCGCGGGAGGTTGCTCCATCAAGCAACGCGGCGTGTCGTAGCCCTTCGCGCACACGTCCATCCAGGTTCGGGTCATCCACCAACAGCCGCCGCACACCGGCGGATCGATGTTGACGTTCCCGGGATATCCGAAATAGTCGCTTGGTGTCGGGCCGAATACCACCGTCGAACGGGTGCCTACACATGCAGCGACGTGCACCAGGCCGCCTTCGTTGTCGATGTGCAGGACTGCCTGGGCGAGCAAGCCGACCACCTCATTCAGTGACGTCTTGTTCAGCAAGGTCAGATCGCATTCCGCTATCGGTTCGCTGGTTACAGTGCCCACCTGGACAAATCGCAGCTCCGGGTAAGCGGCCTTAAGCTCCGCCACGACGGCTCCGAAATGCGGATAGCATTTGGTGGCGCGCCGTCCCGTGATGACAAATTCCGTGTCAAAGCCATTGTGAACGGTCACGTATTGGCGCGGCCGAAGCCCCAGCCGCGAAACCACCTCTGGATCCTGGGGAAGCGGCAATCTTTCGCCCCGATAGGGCACGCCGGCCATCACGTGCAGAAAGTCTTGCCTGGTCGCGTTGGCAAAGACCGCCGCCTGCGCCAGAAAGTTGTCCAGCAAGGGATGGCGTTCCACGAATACATCCACTTTGGGACGATAAGCCACGAGGCTGGTTATTACCTTCATCAGCCCATGCTGATCTTGGATCGAACGCCACTGGATATTTTCTCGATACACCACGGCGAACTGGTTGAGCCGCATGCCGACGTCGTATTCCGCAACGACGTTCTCGAAGAGGATATCGTAGTATGACCCATGAAACCCCCGGACGTTCGTGAATGCCCAGGCGGCGGCAGTCGGGCTTGGGGAGAAGATGTCAAATTTGATGTCGCCGACGTAAGCCGACAAATCCCGTATAAATCGTGCGATGACAACGTAATCGCCCAGCCCGCCGGTCAGAACGAACGCGAGGTATGGTTCGCCTGTGGTCAAATTGCTGCGACCTTTCGCGACCTTTGCCCGAAGCGCCCCGGTCCCTCTGCTCGCGCGAATTCGGCGGAGCAGCACCGGTCCTTTGCGCAACACGATCCGACCAAGCAGCGCAACGGCCGCAGCCCGTCCACGGGCGCTGCGAGTTTCGCGTAGTGCTACCCTCACTCGTTCGAACCGGATCAAAAGTTGGCTCGCCGGCATCGGCCAGTATTCACTCAACAAATCTGCACCCAACAGGTTCGAAACTCGTCATCTATCCCAGCCGTTCGCGCCGGGTAAATGGTGGAAGTCAATTCGCGAGATCACATTGCCGGGTAAAGTGCGGCAGGCAAATTGTGCCGCCGGACGAAATACCGCGCCTGCCTCGCGGCAACGATGGGGGACATCGGATGACAGGCGCTGCGGAAACCGTGACTCGGAGGACAGGTTGCGCTGCCGCGCAGGCTTGGCGCTACCGCGTGGGGCGCGGCGGCGTCTGCGTGTAGTCGTAAAATCCACGACCGGTCTTGCGGCCGTACCAGCCGGCTTCGACATACTTCACCAGCAGCGGGCAGGGCCGATACTTGCTGTCGGCGAGGCCCTCATGCAGCACCTGCATGATCGACAGGCAGGTATCCAGACCGATGAAGTCCGCCAGTTCCAACGGGCCCATCGGATGGTTCGCACCCAGCTTCATCGACGTATCGATCCCCGAAACCGACCCGACGCCTTCATACAGCGCGTAGACGGCCTCATTGATCATCGGCACCAGGATCCGGTTGACGATGAACGCCGGGAAATCCTCCGACACCGCGCTGACCTTGCCCAGGTTCTGGGCGAGATTCTTTACCGCCTGGAAGGTGGGCTCATCGGTCGCGATGCCGCGGATGATCTCGACCAGCTTCATGACCGGAACCGGGTTCATGAAGTGCATGCCAATGAATTTTTCAGCGCGGTCGGTCACCGCCCCCAGGCGGGTGATCGAGATCGAGGATGTATTCGACGCGATCAGGCAGGATGGTTTCAGGTTGGGGATCAGCGACTTGAAGATCAGCCGCTTGAGGTCCTCCTTTTCCGTCGCCGCCTCGATCACCAGGTCAACATCGGTGAATGCGGCATAGTCGGTCGAGCTCTTGACCCGGGCCAGCGCCTCATCCCGCTGATCGGAGGTGATGATGGAACGGTGAACCTGCCGCTCCATGTTGCGGGCCATGATGTCCATGGCCTTGGTCAATGCTTCCTGCTTGATGTCGACGATCGTCACCGGCAAACCCGCCAGGGCACAGACATGGGCGATACCGTTGCCCATCTGCCCCGCACCGATCACCCCGACGGATTTAATTTCCGGCGGTTCGATCACCATAGGGGCGATGATTGCGCCCGCGGCCGATTTGAAGTCGACATTCATTCAGGAGCGCTCCAGTTCCGCTGCCAGCTCCGGCAGCGCGGTGAAGAGATCTGCCACCAGGCCGTAATCGGCGACCTGGAAGATGGGCGCTTCCTCATCCTTGTTGATCGCCACGATAACCTTGCTGTCCTTCATTCCGGCGAGGTGCTGGATGGCACCGGAAATCCCGACGGCAATATAAAGGTCAGGCGCAACGATCTTTCCGGTCTGTCCGACCTGGAACTCATTGGGCACGAAGCCGGCATCGACCGCCGCCCGCGACGCACCAACAGCGGCACCTAGCTTATCAGCAATCGGTTCGATAAGCTTGAAGTTTTCGCCGTTCTGCATGCCTCGGCCGCCGGAAATCACCACGCGCGCGGCGGTCAGTTCCGGCCGCTCGCTCCTGGACAGTTCGGCGGAGACGAATTTGGACAGGCCGGGCATGTCGCCGACCGTCACGTTCTCGGTCGTGGCGCTGCCGCCGTCGGGCGCGACCGGGTCGAAGCTGGCGGCGCGAACGGTGATGATCTTCTTGGTGTCGGACGATTTCACCGTCGCCAGGCCATTGCCGGCATAAATCGGGCGGATGAAGGTGTCGGCGTCTTCCACGCCGGCGATGTCGCTGATCGGCTGCATGTCCAGCAGCGCGGCGACCCGCGGCATGACGTTCTTGCCGACGGCCGTGGTGGCGGCCAGCATGTGCGAATACGCCGGTGCCAAGGCGAGCAGCAGTGCCGCTGTCGGCTCCGCCAGCAGGTGATCCAGCGCCGGATTGTCCGCGACCAGCACCTTCGCGACGCCCGGCAGCTTCGCCGCGGCGGCGGTGGCGGCGGTCAGGCCAACACCCGCTACCAGCACATGCACCTCACCCAGGGCGGTGGCGGCGGCAACCGCACTGCGCGACGGTTGCTTGATGCCGGCATCGTCGTACTCGAGGAGAACCAGGCTCGTCATCGTCAGATCACCTTCGCTTCGGTCTTCAGCTTGTTCACCAGTTCGGCGACCGACTTGACCTTCTGGCCCGCCTTGCGCTTCGGCGGTTCGGAAACCTTGATCACCGTCAGGCGCGGCGTGACATCGACGCCCAGGTCGGCCGGCTTCATGTTGGCGATCGGCTTCTTCCGCGCCTTCATGATGTTCGGCAGTGACGCGTAGCGTGGCTCGTTCAACCGCAGATCGGTGGTGACGATTGACGGCAGTTTCAGGGCCACCGTTTCCAGTCCGCCATCGACCTCGCGGGTCACCGTCAGGGTATCGCCCTCGACCGCCAGCTTGGAGGCGAAGGTGCCCTGCGGCCAACCCAGCAGAGCCGCCAGCATCTGGCCGGTGGCGCTCATATCGTCGTCGATCGCCTGCTTACCCAGGATCACGATCTGGGGCTGCTCCTGGTCCACGATCGCCTTCAGCAGCTTCGCGACCGCCAGCGGCTGCAGATCCTCGGTGCTTTCCACCAGGATGCCGCGATCGGCACCCATCGCCAACGCCGTGCGGATGGTTTCCGCACACTGCGGAACACCCATGGAGACGGCGATGATCTCGGTGGCGACGCCCTTTTCCTTCAGCCGGACGGCTTCCTCGACCGCGATCTCATCGAACGGGTTCATCGACATCTTCACGCCCGAGGTCTCAATGCCGGACCCGTCGGACTTCACGCGAACCTTCACGTTGTAGTCGACCACCCGCTTGACGGGGACAATTATCTTCATGGGAAACCGCACCGCTTCCTGGGACCATTGGTGAACACATACCTAACCGCTCGGCACCGGCTCGGTTCCGAGGGCCAATTCGCACCTGCGAGAGGGTCGGCGGACCATATTGGCGGGGTTTGCGTGTGTCAAACGCCGGTGGGCCCGGTGTTGCCTAGTACCCGATCGCAGAGAAGCGTGAGTCGCGACGCGATCACGATTCGCCGCGTGAATCGGCGACTTCAAACCAAAACCGACGTATCGCGCTTCTATGATGCGCGATACTGGTCCATACGCCGCGATGTACGGGTCAGGAGCGCAACAGGCTCATCAGGATCATAAACAGCAGAATCGTCGCGCCTTGCAGCAGGACGCGCCATTGCATCAGCTTATTCGATCGTCGCGGGTCACCCGCCCGCACCAGCCCGACCATGCCGGCAACCAGCACGCCCAGCGTGGCGAGCATCAGGATACCGACCAGGATCGTCAGAAACGTGTGCATCGATAGATAATAGGGTGTGCGGCGAGGTTTGTGGAGGGATGCTTATTCCGCAACACGGTAGCCTTCCCGGTCTGCGTCAGGCACCTCCTCCAGCCGCCGGTCGTGGCCCAGGGTTACCAGAACGACGCTTGCGACCAGTGCGCCCGCCGCGATCGACAGCAGGCCGATGCTGAAGCTGCCGGTCGCATCCTTTATGCTGCCCATCATGTATGGTCCCAGGAACCCGCCCAGGTTGCCGACCGCGTTGATCAGCGCGATTCCCCCCGCCGCGGCGGTGCCGGACAGCATGGCGGTGGGTAGTGCCCAGAATGGTGGGGCGATCGACGACTGGCCCATTTGCGCCAGGATGATCGCAATCATCATCAGGATCGGGCTGTGCAGGAAGATGCACGCCGCGAGGCCCGCGAAGTTCAGAAAGCAGGCGGCGGCGGCATGCAGATGACGCTCTCCGCTGCGGTCCGAGTGCAGCCCCCATAGCACCATCGCCACCGCCGCAGCGGCGAACGGCAGGGCACTGATCAGGCCGTTCATACCCACACCGACGCCGAATCGGCTGACGATCTGCGGCAGAAACAGGACAAGCCCATAGCCGGTCATGTTCTGACCGAAATACACCAGCGTGAGCAGCCAGACCCGCGAGTTCCGCATCGTCTCCGCGAAGGAGTAGTGATGGATCGCTTCCTTCTGGCTGCGCTCCGACGCCAAACGGCTGATCAGCCAGGCGCGTTGGTCGGGCCGCAACCAGTGCGCCTGCTCCGGGCTGTCGGTCAGGTAGAACATGACCACGACGCCGAGGATTATCGCCGGAATGGCCTCCAGGATGAACAGCCATTGCCAGTCCTGCAGGCCTCCCCAGGCGCCCAGGCGCAGGATCTGGCTCGATACCAGGGAGCCGGTGACGATGGAGATCGGGATCGCCGTCATGAAAACGCCGATGATCCGCGAGCGATAGGCCGAGGGGAACCACCAGGTGAGGTAGAGGATGATGCCGGGGTAGAAGCCCGCCTCGGCCAGGCCCAGCAGGAAGCGAATGCCGAGGAACGACCATGTCCCCGTCACGAAGGCGGTCGCCCCGGAGATCACGCCCCAGGTAAGCAGGATGCGTGCGATCCATTTCCTTGCCCCGACCTTGGACATGATCAGGTTGCTGGGGACCTCGAACAGAAAGTAGCCGAGGAAGAAGATGCCGCTGCCGATGCCGAAAACCTCGGCGGAAAAACCGAGCGATTTGTTCATGGTCAGGGCGGCGAAGCTGACGTTGACGCGGTCGAGGTAGGCGGCGAAGTAGCTCACCATCAGCAGCGGGACCAGGCGGCGGGCGACCCGGCGCATGGTTTCCCTTTCGATCGCCTCTACAGGGGGTGCTTCGACGGGGGGCAGATCGGCGCGGGACGACCCGCCAACTTGTGCCTGAGCCATGACATCTGCTCCCGGAGGATAGTGTTCTTGTCGCCGGCGCTCCGGCGAACGTGGCTGATATCTGGCGCCTCGCTATCGGTTCGTGAAGTTAAATTGCTGGCATGTTGGCGGCATCCTGAGTTTGGTGCGCATATTCTTCTCTTTTCGTTATAATCCTAACTCCGTCATGTCCCCCCGCGTCATCGCCCCCACGGCTTGCTCGTTCGCTTGCGGAAAACCAAGGACCCATCTCAATAACCGTCCCAGGCAGCACCCGCGATGTGTGAATCCGGTACGGCGCGTCCGGGCCACCTTGCGCCGCACGTATCGGAATAGGTGGTCCGGACAACCCCCCGGGCCATGACGGCAGAGGAAAGTCTACCGCGCCAGCCGTTCCGTATTGGCCGCGATCGTCTGCTGGATGGGCACCATCGCGGCCTCATGCACACCGATCGCCAGCATTCCCATGGCGAAGAAATTCGAAGCCGCGCGGCTGAACCAGGCCAGCGCGAACTGGCTTTGCGCCTCTGCCATCGCCACCGGGCTGGTGCAGGCCGCGATCGACAGGGTTGCTCGGGCAGTCGTCATAACCTCATCGGAGGCGATACGGGTGATTTCCCACCCGGCCTGATTGGTCTGTTCCAGCATGATCATGCTCGCAGCGGAGAACGCCTCCATCTTTTCCGGCATGATGCGGCCGAATTCGGCGTGGTCCGCCCCGATGGGGTCGAACGCGGCAGCCACACCCAGCGCGACTCGCCGGGCAATGATCTGACCGGCGGCGATGGCGAGGTCGTTGCTGTTGCCGGCGTTGCGTTTCGCCGCCCTCATCACGCCGTTGAGTGAAGACATTTGCTTTTTCCTAAATTGTACGATGTTCGAGCCGATTGTTTCCGTCGTCAGGGCAACGTGCACCAGACTCGGTACTTCATGCCGAAAAAACGGCATATGGTGGATCAAATGGGCCGCCATATGAGGCAACCCGCGCGGCAAGTTGTAGTCGAGGAATGTGACGCTGGCGAGGCGAGGCAACCAGCGGCGCAGCGTTGGTTTGATCTCATCGCGGTTGATGCCCCAGGGCATTGCCGGCAGGCGATAATGCGGGGTCGGGTGCAGCCCCCGCAGTGTCAGGCGGGAAAACCAATGTGGCACGACGTCGAAGACCATCTCGGCCGCCGGAAAGCGCTGGGCGATGCCCGCGAACAGCGTTCGCACCATCCGCGGCTGCAGATACATCAGCAGGCCCTGGGCAACGATAAACACACCGCATGACGGATCCACCGCATCCATCCAGGCGTGATCGAGCGCGCTGACGGCGATGTGGCGGAACCGGTCGGTCGGCGGCAAAAAACGCTCCCGCAGACGGATGGCTTCGGGCAGGTCGACCGACAGCCAGCGGACGCGGCCATTGTCGACGCGCCGAACTTGTGTTTCCAGGCCCTCACCGAGGGACACGACAATGCCATCCGGATGGCGGGCAATCCAGTGCCTCAGGATTCGGTCGATTTCAGCCGCCCGGGCGGCGAGGGTGCCGGCGGGTCTGCCAAAATAGCGTTCGAAATCGTAGTCGATGGATTGGTGGATCCTGACACAGTCCGGATCGGTCAGGATGCCATCTTGTCTCGATGCCTCGATGGCACGGCCGTGCAGGGCCCACAGCATGGTTTCTGACACACCGGCGAGCCCGGGTGCGGCTGTGCATGCTGCCATCGGGAGACTCCTGCGGGCAAGAAGGTGTCGCTGGGTTTATGTTGCGGTGCAGCATCAGCAATACAAGGGCGGCGTTGCAACGATTCGCCACGCGGTTCCAGCGACCAGAAGTCGATCGGAGCAATTATTTCGACATTGGCCGGTTCGTCGCAGATCGGTCTCGCTGGACCCTGCTTGCCACCCGGGATACCAGCACCGGCACCACGACCAACACCGCCAGCAGCCACACCGCCACTGATGAGGCGGTCGGCCAGTCGCGATTCGAGAAAAATTCCTCCCACAGCACCTTGCCGATCAACTGCGCCTGTGGCCCTCCCAACAACGCCGGGACCACGTACTCGCCGAGCGCCGGGATGAATACCAATGCCGCGCCCGCCGCAACCCCTGGCAATGACAGGGGCAAGATCACTCTAAGGAACACACGCCACGGCGGTGCGCCCAGATCGGCCGCGGCCTCCATCAAGGCCGGGTCCAAGCGGGACAGCCGCGCATACAGCGGCAACACCATGAACGGCAGATAAGTATAGACCATACCGATATACATCGCTGCATCGGTGTAGAGCAGCCTGGACACCCCGAAGAGGCGAACGATCAACCCGTCATCTGCCAGCAGCCCGATCCAGGCATTGATCCGCATCAGGAACCCGGTCCAGAACGGCAGCATCACCGCTAACAACAGCGGATTCTGCCATCTGGGCGCGGCCCGGGCGATCGCCAGCGCCATCGGGAAACCCAAAACCAGGCAGACGAGTGTCGATACGCCGGCGACTCGCACGCTGCGCAGCAGGGCGTCGCGATAGAGCGGGTCGCTCGCCACCAGCCAGAGATTATCCAGAGTGAAGCCCAGGCTGTACGGCGGAACCCCATCCGCCGGCAACGCAAACGCAATCAGCACAACGATCGCCAACGGCGCGCCCAGAAGCAGGATCAGCCACACAACGGGCACGGCAAGCACCCAAAGACGCGCACGACTGCGCTGGATCATTCCGGCAACAGCATACAGGCCTCGGGCTGCCAGCCCACCCGGACGGCGAGGCCCGCCTGCATCATTGCGGTATCCAATCCATCCGCCAGGGATCGCTTGACCCGCAGCACCGAACCATCCGTCAGCCGGACCGAGACGGCCAGGGTGTCGCCCGCATAGGCGCTGTCCGTCACGACGCCTTCGACCTGGTTGACCAGACCATCCTCGCCGATCCGTAACCGCTCCGCCCGCAACGCCAACAGCCCCGGTCCCGTAACGCCAGGCCGAGCGGCCCGCACGGCAACCCCCAGGGACGGCAGGGCAACCGAGGAACCATCGACAACGCAAGGCAAGATGTTCGCTGCCCCAAGAAATTCGGCAACGAAACGATCTGCCGGTGATTCGTACAATGCAGCGGGCGTGCCGACCTGGGCCATCCGGCCGTCGCGCATGATACCGATCCGATCCGCCACCTGCAGCGCCTCATCCTGGTCATGCGTCACCAGAACGAAACTGATGCCCAAGGATCGCCGCAGCCGCACCAGTTCGGCGCGAGTGTCGCGCCGCAGTGCCTGATCCAGCGCCGACAACGGCTCATCCAGCAACAGCAGCCGCGGACTGGGTGCCAGACTGCGGGCCAGGGCCACCCGCTGTTGCTGGCCGCCCGACAATTCACCTGGCCGGCGCGCACCGAACCCCTCCAGCCGCACCAGTGCCAGCATCGCGTCCACCCGCCGGCGGGTCTCCGCTCGGGATACGCCGCTCTGGCGCAGGCCAAATCCGATATTCGCGGCGACCGACATGTGCGGGAACAGCGCGTAGGACTGGAACATCGTGTTCACCGGCCGGCGGTGCGGCGGCAGTCCGGACAGGTCGGCGCCGTCCAGCAGGATGCGCCCGGCATCCGGTCGAACGAAGCCGGCGACGGCCCGCAGCAGCGTAGTCTTTCCGGATCCAGAACTACCGAGCAGCACGAACAATTCGTTGCGCTCAACGGTTAGGTCGAGTCGATCCAGGGCCGGGGTCGCGCCATAGTGAACGGTCAGGCCGGAGGTGATCAGCAAGCCGGTCATGGCCGGCACCGCGATTGCAGCCCTTCCCCCCCATTGGAGAACATTTCAGAACCGACACGGTGGCTCGGGGTGCGCCGAAAGCGCATTTTCCCGGTCATCAACCGGACCGTGACGCGGAAGTATAGAAAGCCGGGAACCGCGAGTGCGAAATGCGGCAACCTCAGCTACCGGCCTTGAAGCGTGCCCACAGCCGGGTGCGTGCCCGATCCGCCGTTGACGTCGAAGGGCCAATAGTGAAAAACCGTTGCATGACCGCATCCGTCGGAAAGACGTTCGGGTCGTCAAGCAGTTCCGGTCGTACCAGCACCCGGGTAGCCGGTATCGCGTTCGGATAGCGGGTCGCGTCGGTGTTGCGCGCCATGATGTCCGGCCGCAGCACGAAGTCGATGAACGCCTGCGCCGCTTCCTTGTGTGGCGCGTCGGATGGGATCGCCAGCATATCGAAGCCGATTTCAGCCCCCTCCTTCGGCACGACATACGTCACGGTGACGC
>JAQGHW010000180.1 GCA_028291505.1 Rhodopila sp.
CTGGCGGCGGGCGCGCCTGTCCGCGCCGTGGTGCGCGACGAAGCCAAGGGTGCGGCATGGGCCGCGCGAGGCTGCGATGTGGCGCTCGCCGAAATGGGGGTGGAAGGCCCAGCGATGTAAAAACGTACGCTAGTGGAGGCCGATTCGGACAATGTTCCCAGGAATTTGCCAAAATTCCTAGATTCCATTCTACTGCCGGCACGAACCGGCCCTTTATGGCGTGCAATTATTGCGTCCAATACGCCGATCTGCACGTCGATGTTTTTGAGACGTCGTATTGCACGCCGCAAACAGGGGGTTTAACGGGGATAGTACATAATACGAACACGATGGCAGGATATTAGTGCTTGTCTACAATAAATCCGGATTCTATTGGACCACATATTGCGTGCAACACGCTAGCGTAAGTTTTTACACCGTTGGGCCTTCCCCCCCGGATTGCGCGAAGGCTTGTCGTCCTTCCCGGCGCCCCTCTCAATCCAACCCCAGGTTGCAGTCGCTTTAGCAACGGGTGGGGTGATCTCACTGCAAACAGACACTAAAAGACATGTACCACGCGCCACCCGAACGCAGGGCTTCGGCCAAGCGCGCCGCCACGGTCAGAAACGATGCCTACGGGACATGAAGCAGCGACGCATGGCCAATTTCCGTCGAACTCGCTGCTCCACTCCATGTCTTCCTGCGAGCGACAGGCCGATCCGGGACAGTAGGGAAAGAGCATCAGATGCGCTTCGCCGGTCTATGGCAACCGGCCAGAACGTCACCGAGATCTGCTGCCGCCAGTTCAGGCGACGCTTGGTGCCGATAGCATGCAACGGCCCGGTCAGCGTCCGTCCGGTACAGCGGTGGAACGGCGTCCGCACATCCGGCCATCGCCACCGGACAACGATCGGCAAAGCTGCATCCGCCCGTCGCCGCCATACCCGACGGAGCCGTAGTCGCCTCGCTCATCCAGCTCCGTTCGGTGCTCACCCGTGGGATCGAGGCGATCAGCAGTTTCGTGTAGGGATGCGCCGGGCGTTCGACGATTGGCGCGATCGCGCCAGCCTCCACCACTGCGGCCCGATACATCACCAGGATCGTATCGCTGATCTGATAGGCGGTTGCGAGATCATGGGTGATGTACACGATGGAGATGCCCAGGTCTTCATGCAGTGTCCGCATGGTTTCCAGGATCGTCGCCCGCAACGACGCATCGACCATCGATACCGGCTCATCCGCAACGATCAACTTCGGCCGCAGCAGCACGGCCCGTGCCACCATAACGCGCTGCCTCTGCCCGCCGCTGAGCTGATGCGGAAACCGTCCAAGGATCTCCTCCGGCCGCAGGCCCACCGCCCGCAACGCCGTCTCGATCAGTCCGCGCGCCTCCGCCTTGGTTCTGGCCAACCGGAACTTGCGAATCGGCGTCGTCAGCACGTGATCAACGCGATAGAACGGATTGTAGACTTCATAGGGATCCTGGAAGATCGCCTGCACGTCCCGGCGAAACGCCATGCGTGCCTCCGAACCGAGCCGGTGCAGATCGTCGCCGTGATACAGCACGCGGCCGGTGGTGGGCGCCACCAGTCCCAGCAGCATGCGCGCCAGGGTTGTCTTGCCGCTGCCGCTTTCACCCACCACCGCAAGGATGGAAGGTCGATCCTGATCGATCGCCACCGACACATCGCGCAGCGCCGTCAGCGTCCCATAGGTCTTGCCTGCGTGTTCGGCGCGCAGCAACTCGGTCATGGCGTTGCCTCGGCGGCGTGGCAGGCGACAGTGCCGTCGGTACCCAGCGACCGTAGCGCCGGAGTCTCCTGCCGGCAGCGCTCTCCGGCGATCGGACAACGCGGATGAAAGGCGCAGCCGCGCGGCAGATCGCGCAGCATCGGCGCCAGTCCGGGAATGCCCTGCAATCGCCCCTTGTGCTCCAGCGACGGCAGGCTGGCGACCAGCGCCCGGGTATAGGGATGCCGCGGCGCTGTGACGATAGCCCCGATGGGCGCCACTTCCACCAGCCGCCCAGCATACATGATCCCCAGCCGGTCGACGAACTGCGCCATCAGCCCCATGTCGTGGCCGACCAGGATCACCGCGGCGCCCAGATCGCGCTGCACCCGCGCCAGCGTTTCCATCACCTGCCGTTGCACCACCACGTCCAGCGCGCTGGTCGGTTCGTCCGCGATGATCACCCGTGGCCGCAGACAGATGGCAATCGCGATGCAGTCACGCTGCTTCATTCCGCCGCTGAGTTCGTGCGGATACATCGAAGCCACGTCCGGCCGCAGCCCAACGGTCGGGAGTAGATCAGCAATCCGCGCATCCAGCACCGGTCTTGAAAGCGCCTCGCCGTGGTCGGCCAGCGCATCCGCGATCTGCTGCCCGATGCGCATGACCGGATTGAGCGAATTCATCGAGCCCTGCGGCACCAGCGCGATCCCCGCCAGCCGCAGCCGCCGCATCGCCTCCCGATCCAGCGCCGACAATTCAACGCCGTCCAGGAAGACGCGGCCGCCGTCGATATGGCCGGGCGGACGGATCATGCGTAGAATCGCCAGCGCCATGGTGGATTTGCCGGAACCGGATTCGCCGGCGAGGCCGAACCGTTCATTCGGTGCCAGGCTGAAGCTGACGCCATCCACCGCCCGCACCACACCCAACGGATGCGCATACGACACGCGCAGGTCCCTGACCTCCAGGACGGCCCGGCTCATGTCGATTTCCGCAGGCGCGGATTGGCGATCTCATCGAGGCCCATGGTTACGAAAAATAGTCCGAGGAACACCGTGACGATGATGACGATCGGCGGCACCCACCACCACCACCAGCCGTTGATCATCG
>JAQGHW010000192.1 GCA_028291505.1 Rhodopila sp.
CTCCGCCTGCATACGCCCGGTTCTCTTCGCCACCGGCTCGCGAGTGGGCTTACCCGGACGGCGTCAATTGATCTACCTTAACGGGTTCACCGGAACCCCGCGCGGTCGTGCCTACCATCTTCGAGAAGGCTGAGACAGCCGTTGACACTGGTGGCGAATTCGACGCGCTGATCAAGCCGCGACCTGCAGTGCTGCGAAGCGTGACTGCCGAGTCCTGGCTGTGGGAACACCACTGTGCCAGTCTGCAATTCTGATCAGGTTAACAGCAACGGCTGTGATCATGTGCTGTAGGTGCGTCTTGGCCAATCCGATATATCGGCATCGTCGCAAGCCACAGCGACTGATCGCCTGCGCGTGCGCCGCTTCGACCCCGGCGCGCGCGGCGTAATTTTGCTGGAACTCCTTCGTCGTCTGCGTCCGACGAGCGGATTGCAGTGCTTCGTAGTGTTCGCGCGCCTGAAGCCCAATAATCCGCGGCTCAGCCTTGGCCCGGGTACAGCGGGAACGCAATGCACACGGCGTGCAGTCCTTACGAGCGAACCGTGCCTCGAACATCATGCCGTTTTCAGGCCAGGTGTTCGGCAGCCAAGAGATGCTCTGCTTGCCAGCCGGGCAGGTGACCACCTGTCGATCCCAGTCGACCACGAATTGAGATTTGGTGAAGCCATCCCCCGAACGTGCCTGCCAGCTGGGGTCGTCGGCCACGGGACCGACAATGTTGACACCGTACTGTTGCTGGCTGTCGACCAGCACGTGCGAGTCTGTCTAGCCCTTATCGACGAGATGCTCGGAGGGCAGCAACGCACGCTGCTCCAACGACTGGTGTACCGGAGCCACCATGTTGTCGTCCGGGGTTGAAGCCGGGGTCGTCTCAACGTTGGTGACGATGCGCGGCATCTCGGGGTCGCAGGTCTCCGTGACATGGACCTTATAGCCGACCCAGGTGATGTCTCGCTTTTTACTGTATCGAGCGGCCGGATCGTAGGGCGAAGACACCTGCCCCGCGGGAGCTGGCATTTCCTCTTTGGACCGCCAGCGTAACCGCCCGGCCTCCTCAATGTATTGATCTGCCCAGACCCGGCGCAGGACCTGCACCGCAGGCAGCTGCGCCAGCCATGGCTGCTCCTTGGTGGCGGCGTCTATCGCGGTCAACAGTTGACGACCGTCAGCGCCGGTGACGGCGGCGTGCTCCAGGCGCGCGCTCTCGGTCTTGGGCAAGCGATAGTTCTCTACACGCCGATTATACCGTTCGTACCACACGGCCGGCGCCAGGGCTTGCAGCCAGTCCGGCGCCATCACCGCGAGCTCGTTCAGGGCCGCCCGAAGGGTCTCACCAACACGCTCCAGTCGGTTGAGCCTGCGCACGTCGGCCAGCACGTGCGTAGAGTCGGTACGTTGCCGCCCACGGACCTTGATCAAGTCCCGCTCCTGCAGCCGCTTCAACAGCATGTCGAGCAAGAGCCGTTCGGCTTTGCCTGCAACCAAGCGGCATCGGAACTCGCTCAGGACGGTGTGGTCGAAGCCAGGATCGGTCAGCGGTAGGCCGAGGGCGTATTTCCAGTCGATCCGCCCGCGCACGGCGTCAGCGGCTTGCCGATCGGACAAGCCTTCGACGTACTGCAGCACGGTAGCCACGGCGAGGCGGCCCGGCGCTTCGGCGGGCTGGCCGCGCCGCGGGAACAAGGCGGCGAACTGCTCATCCTTATAGATCGCGCCGAGCGCCTCTGCGATATGCAGGCACAGCGTGCCCTTGGGGAACGCCGCTCGCGCGACACGAGAAGCTTCTTCCGGTGCTGAAGGCGGCTCTTGAGGATGCAGCGACGTTGGGGCGTCCGACTGGATGCGAATCGTACAAGTTGCCAAGTCGGGCGTCGATTCGACCGCATCGAAATGATCCACTCATGAAAACGACTGGAAAGAATCACAATCGGGTGCGCCACGATTCGTTATTACTTCAGAAGACTTCGGCGCGAATCAATCTTGCGCTTCCGTGGAAGCGAGGGATCGCCTCGTACCCTGCGAGGCTGCCCAGGGAACGGCGCCGACCGTGGGCTCCGAATTCGCCACCAGTGTCGCCGTTAGGATTAGGGGTAAACCATTGGACGACATTTTGGCACGGGCGGCACAGAATCTGTTCGATCGCATCGACGGACCGATGGCGATCCGACTTGTCATTCAGCCAATCATCGGCACGATTCTTGCGCCGCGGGACGGCATCAAGGACGCATCGCGGCACGATCCACCTTACGGATTGTCGCTGCTGCTGGAGCCGGAACATCGCGGGCATCGGTTGCGAGATGGGTGGCGGTCGATACGGAAGGTCTTTTTCGTCGCGCTAGGTGTGGACGTCGTTTATCAGCTCGTCCAACTGCGCTGGGTCTATCTCGGTGAAGCGCTGATCATCGCCCAGATCGTGGCCTTGGTTCCCTATTTCCTCATCCGCGGTCCGGTAAATCGGATCACGCGTATGCTGCGCCGCTGAGGCAATCGGCCTCGTCCCGTCGCAGCGCACGGCAATTTTGTGGGAGGTTACGCGGATGACCGAATTAAAGATATCGAATACCGAGCGTCTCGATCTCGCGAGCCGGCTCGCCTTTGACCGCACGCGCGTCGCCTTCGAACGCACGATGCTGGCCTGGACCAGAACCGGGACCTCGCTGATCACCTTCGGCTTTGGTGTCTACAAATTCCTTCAGATCGAGCGGAAGCCGGGTGCGCAGGACTATATTATCGGCTCCGAGCAATTCGGGCTGGTTTTGGTTTGTATCGGGCTGGGAGCACTGGCGCTGGGCACGCTGGAGTACCATCGGAACATGCGGGAGCTGGGCCCCATTTATATGGCGAGGCCAAGCTGGCTGGTGATGCTATTCGCGGGATCGATTGCCGTACTCGGTGTTCTGGCGTTTGTTGTAATGCTGATCCGCCAATAGTTCGGCTCGTTCCAGATAGGATAGGCTCCCGGCGGGTCCAAGTCTGATCACCACTTTACAACTCAATCAACTCGGCCGCACGGCGCAGCGGAACCCCAAATGGCAAGTCGCGGTGTCAATCGGCTGCGCCATGCGCGCCGCCGGGCGATAGCGGTGACAGTAATTGGCCGCACAAAGATACGACCCCCCTTTCATCACTTTCCGCGGGATCGCCACGTGATCATGCGGACTAACACTCACTTCGCGCAAGCCGCCGCGCGGATTGCTCGAACCGCAGCAATCGTCGCTGACCCGCGCATGCTCCTGATACCAATCACTGGTCCATTCCCAGCAATTGCCGATCATGTCGAAGAGACCGTAACCGTTCGGCGGATAGGAGGCGACTTGAGCTGTGCAGGCGTGTCCGCACGGCGACAGGTTCTCGTGCGGAAATTCGCCATGCCAGGTATTGGCCATCGGCCGGCCGGCCGGCGTCAACTCGTTACCCCAGGCGTATTCCGTACCGTCAAGTCCGCCGCGGGCCGCAAATTCCCATTCCGCCTCGGTCGGCAGGAACTTTCCGGCCCATGTTGCGTAAGCTTCCGCATCTTCGAAGGCAACATGCACGACGGGATGATTTTCCAGTCCGCCGATCGAGCTTTGCGGACCACTCGGATGGCGCCAATTGGCGCCCGGAGCGTAGATCCACCAATTATAGATATTGCTCGTATCAACCCGCCGCTTTGGTCGCTGGAACACGACCGAAGCGGGGACCAGCAGTTCCGGAACGGCACCGGGATAGTCTTCGGCGCGGGGTGTCCGCTCGGCAAGCGTAACGTAGTCCGTAGCGGCGACGAAACGAACAAATTCGGCATTGGTTACCGCGCAACGGTCGATCCAGAAGCCGTCTACGATGACGCGATGAGCCGGCGCTTCTTCTGGATAGTGCTGATCGGAGCCCATCATGTAACTACCGCCCGGAATCCATTCCATGCCTAGGAAGGAAGGCACCGCACCGGCGATGCGGCAATGACCAGGTGCACCGGCATCAGCGAGCGAAATCTTCATCGACTGCTTCATGCTTGACCTCACGGACGCGCTGATCCTTGACTATGCAACGACATCAGCCTGCATCGGGTGCGCCCTGCCCAAAGGCACCACGAGGCAATCAGGGCAATCTGGTTCACGCTGCCCAGGCTCGAATTCCCTACTTCGGAACCGCATACATCACGTGAACTCGCTCGATCGTGCCGTTGAACTTGAACGGCGTCTTTTCGGAAAAGTCGAGTGAGACCGGCGATCCGAGTGCTACCCCGATATCGAGACAGTCATTGGCGGTAAACAACAACGGCGCGCTGATTGGCACGGTGCCTTCCGCAACCATCCTGCCGTCCACCTTCATGGTCACCTTCAGCGGCCCACCCGGCCGAGGTACGACATAGCTCGTTTCGATCTCGATCGTCACGTTGCCCGGTGGCAGTTTTTCCGTGGCGCGGATCTTCGTGCGCTGGATGATGAAGAGGTTGTACTCGTAACAGAGAATCCCATCTTCCACGAAACAGGTGAGACCGCCGGAGTTCGCCCCCAATTTGTAGAGCACACCGTTGGCGTTGTCCGGGATCACCGCGTCGATGGTGACGATGTTCGGTTTGTTGCCAAGGGCCGGTGCACAGAACTCCGGCATACGGACAGTATCGCCGGAGAAGGTCCACTCCGTGTAAGGCGGACTGATACGCAACTCGGGGTGAAGCGCGACCACCCAGAGACCGCCGCCGATGGGGAGCGCCTTGTTCTTCGCTGCCTCGATAAGGAAGATTTCCTTCATCTGCGCCAGTCTCTCGGGCATTTTCGTGGCGAGGTCGTTTGACTGACTCCAGTCTTCTGCCAGATTGTACAGTTCCCAAACGTCTCGGTCAGGGGTCCACTCATGAATGCCGGGCGGCAACCCCGGTAGCCATGGAAGCCGCGGGCCGAGGGCACAGGCCAGCCAGCCTTCGTGGTAGATGGCGCGACTGCCCATGATTTCGAAATACTGGGTTTGTAGTTGACCCTTGGCCTTCGGGTCGTCGAGCGTGTAGGCAAAGCTCACGCCGTCGATC
>JAQGHW010000194.1 GCA_028291505.1 Rhodopila sp.
TTGGCGAGCCAGGTTGTGCCGGACCGCGGCGACCCGAGCACGAGGATCGTGCGCTCCGCGAGTGCGAGACCGGCAGGTAAAGTCAAAGGAAGAGCCTCCTCGAATCGATTTAACAAGGTGACCGGAATTTCTATGCTTTCGGAGCCCGACCGGGACTTGGATCGGCCACGAGCAACCGCTCCCCTGAACCTGTAGCTTTAAGAATTCGCTATCTTCCCTCCAATTGCGGCGGCTTTTTCGGTGGGAACATGGCAATCCGATCCAGCCGGGGGTCTGGACGACGATGCGGACTGTGGCGGATCTGCTGTAAAGCCATGATCTTCACCTTGGTGGACGGGGTCCTTCGATAATTTGCCGAAAGCAAGTCCAACGCCGCGGAATTACGTCACTGGGTCGCCGATACGTCATCACACGTATCCGATATCGCAATAATGTGTGGCCGTGAGAAACACCGATCTGGAGGGATGGGCTTGCCCCAGATCATCTGGTAGACCCGCGGAACTGGATAAACGCAATGGGCCCCAGGCCGCGTTCGCTGCGCGTAGGCGTTGGTGCACTCCAAAGGTCCTGCAAGAGACAGTAGGATGCGCATTCCCCCGCCTGGCAGCCTTATGTGGACGGCCCGTGAGGGGGCAACCGCTATTTTTGCTTTCATGACAAATTTTGCCCTTTACCCGTCCCCCTGGTCAAACCGCCGTTGTCGAAAGATCCGTGGTGAAAATCAGACGATATTTGACCTCCAACTGGTTGCTCGACAAGGTCGGCAAGGAAGAAGCATTGTGATCGCGCGGCGGTGCTTGCCGCCAAGGGCTACCACTATCAGTTCGTCTTCGCGCGCTACGCCGGGCACGTCGACCACCCGACTGTCGCGCAAACCCTGTCATCGGCGCTTGAATGGCTCTGGAAAGACTATCCGGCTCGGTAGCAGCGCGCCGAGAAGGGGCTGCCTGAGGACCTCGATAAGCTCAAGGTAACTGAGCCCGCAACGCGGAAGCAAATTCTGAGGGCGAAAGAGGCCCACCAAGTCCCCTTCCCCTTGTCGACCGCTCCAAAGCGGCCAGACTGCTTTCAGCCAATCTCGCCTGCGTTTAGTTCTACGTCGCCTTATGGTCCATCAGCGGTCTGCGGCCGAGCCTGGTGGTAAGCGGTCCAGCGCCTATCAGAACGACCCCTCACTCCGCGGGCGCGGTCTCGTCGTGAGACGACACCGGCGCCATGGCCTCGAACACGCCGTCACGCCGGACCAGCGCATGGAACAGCGCCGCCGCGACATGGAACAGGATCAGGGCAAAAAACGCGAAAGCGAAGTAGAAATGCGCGTCCCAAAGCAGCGAGTGAAGCCTGTCGCTCTGCGGCAGGATCGCCGGAAGGTGCACGCCCCCGAACAGCACGATCGGGTAGGCTGCTGCCGACAGCATTCCCCAGCCGAGCAGCGGCATGCCGATCATCAGGAGATAGAACGCGTAATGCGACAGGTGGGCCCCCAGCTTGATCGGTTCGGGCAGATCGGCCGGTAGCGGCGGTGCGCCGTAGCGCAGGCGCACCGCCAGGCGGACCAGCGCGAGCACCAGAATGGCGATCCCGAGCGGTTTGTGGATCGAAACGAGCGTCAGGTATTCCGGCATCACGGTGGACACCATACCCACGCCGATGAACAGCATGGCCAGGATGCAGACGGCCATCAGCCAGTGCAGTGCCCGTTGCAGCGGGGTGAAGCGTAGACGAACCCCGTTCACGGCCTGGCTCCTGCTGTGGTTCGAGGATACGCCTGCGCCTCGGCCGAACGGAGGTCATACGACTTCGCATAGACGGCCGACCGAGCGGCCGGGAACGGGTCGTCTGATGTGTGTATGCCTGTCGGCAGCACGGTCGGATCGAAGTTGATGTCGCGGCATGGGCCATCCGGTTCGGCTTCGATCTGCTGGACGGTGAGCGTGCCGACCTCGACAGTGCGGCGATCTTCCGGCCAGGCCTTGGTGGGGTCCGCGGTGGGGTCACCCGGATTGGCTACGGTTATCACCATGGTCCAGCGCTGCGGGCCGCTGGCGACCCGCTGGGTGATCTCTTGCTCCAGGAAGTCCGGACCACGCTTCGCGAGATCATCGGGCGAGACCGGGACTGGTTGCGCCGCCGGCAGGAGCGACCATCGCACCGCGTGTTCGGCACCGGAATTGTCGACGAAGATAAAGCTGTTGAGGCTGTTGAACCGCTCTTCAGCGTAGCTGCCGGTCCAGGGCGCGGTTTTGGCCCATGCACCGAATGCCGCGATCTCGGGGTGCGCGCCGGCGTAAGCTTTCATCGCGTTCGGGTCCTTGCTCGCCGAGGCAAGCAGCAGGTCATAAAAGGCCTGCGGCGTCGCCGCCGCAAAGACCGGGGGATCGATCATCGCGGTGCGCCATTCCTGCCCGTCCGGCGTCGAGATCTGTAGTCCCAGGCCCCTGACCCGCACTGTCGGGTCCGCCACGTTCGGATTGGGGGTGGCGAGGTTGAAGCGCCCGACGGCGGGATACTGGCCACGGGTGAACACCTGTGCCCGTGAGAGCGCCGACCCGGCCCCGTTCGCTTCGAAGGTGCCGGTGAAGCAGATGCCCTTGGCATGGTTACGGCGATGGCCGGACGGGTCGACAGTGGGGGGTGTCAGCGCATCCACCATCTTGTCCGGCGTGAGGCGCTGAGGCGACAACCAACCCGCCGTGTAGGCGAAGGCAGCGGCAGAGGCACCCACGACTGCCGCGATCAGTAGCAGCGATCCAAACACGGAACGGGCGGGCGGCCGGTGCGGCTGGAGCATTCAAACCTCACTGTCAAGGTCGGCAGGCCTTCGCCCAAGCCTACCATGCCTGCGCGTGATGACCAGCGTGCCCCAAATCGTGTTCACGCCTATCAGGTAGACCACGTATCATCGACCGCAAGGGGTTTGATCCGCCGAAAACGGCGGCACACCACCTCGTCAAGGAAGCTCCGCTTCATACCGTCGTTCGGCTCAAAGCTGTCCGACCGGTTTTGCGCGACACGATAGGGTCTTTCGTCCTGGCATCAGCGGTGTTTCGCGCGATAAGCAGACGCGCTCTCCAGGTCGGTGACGATCTCTGACGGCGCGCACGTCCGCCGCTACTGCCGACGAGTGTGCGGCGCGGTGCCGTCGAGGCGGTACTGGAACGCGTTGGTGCACGGATAGACCGCGGCGTGTGGAACGGGGCACGTCCTGGCCCGCATATGCGCGGGGATGCTGTTC
>JAQGHW010000208.1 GCA_028291505.1 Rhodopila sp.
AAACAGCACCCTGATCCACTGCGCCCGGTCCGGCGCCGTGATGCCCAGCAGCTTCTCGACCGCCAGCGCGAACGTATGTTCCTCGCACATCGGCGACACGTAATCGAGGCGGTCGAAATATGGCACCGCCTGCATATACGTCTTGTACTCGATCAGCTTCTCGGTCCCGCGGTGCAGCAACCCGATATGCGGATCCGCACGTTCGACGACCTCACCATCCAGCTCCAGGATCAGCCGCAGCACACCATGCGCGGCCGGATGCTGCGGACCGAAATTAATCGAGTGACTGTCGATCTCGACGCTCTTGGTTACCGGATCAACGATCGTCGTCTCACTCATGTGCTAGCCTTTCGCCTGTTCGGCGGCACGCTCGGTGAACACCTTCTCGTCGCCCGGCAAAGTCGTCATTCCCTCCCACGGAGACAGGAAGTCGAACGTCCGAAAATCCTGGGTCAGGCGTACCGGTTCGTTGACCACCTGCTTGCGGTCTTCGTCGTAGCGGACCTCGACATAGCCGGTCATCGGGAAATCCTTGCGCAGCGGATGCCCCTCGAAGCCGTAATCGGTCAGGATGCGGCGCAGATCCGGCTGGCCCGAGAACACAATGCCGAACAGGTCCCACGCCTCGCGTTCCCACCACGTCGCCACCGGCCAGACGGTATGGACCGACGGCACCGGCGTCGTCGTGTCGGTCGTGACGATCACCCGCACCCGCTGGTTCAAGCTGACCGACAGCAGGTTGTAGACGACGTCGAACCGTTCGCCGCGCTCCGGCCAGTCGACGCCGCACAGATCCATCATCTGCTCGAATGCGCACCGCGGGTCGTCGCGCAATGCCGTCATCACCGACAGCAGTGAGTCGCGCTCCGCCTGGGCGACCAGTTCGCCGCCTTCGATGCGGAACCCCAACACGCCGGGGATCGACGCGACCTCGCGCCCGAACAATTCCAGCGCCGACGGAGGCGGTGGTGCGGCCTCGGCCGTCGTTGCCACCTCAGCCACGGAGGATGGTCCCGGTCCGGCGGATCTTCTTCTGCAACTGCATGATCCCGTAAACCAGCGCCTCGGCTGACGGCGGGCAGCCAGGGACATAGATGTCCACCGGCACGACCCGGTCGCAGCCACGCACCACCGAGTAGGAATAATGATAGTAGCCGCCGCCGTTGGCGCAGCTGCCCATGCTGATCACCCAGCGCGGCTCCGGCATCTGGTCGTAAACCCGGCGCAGCGCGGGGGCCATCTTGTTGGTCAAGGTGCCGGCGACGATCATCACGTCGCTCTGGCGTGGTGAGGCGCGCGGGATGATTCCCAACCGGTCCAGATCATACCGGGGCATGTAGGCATGGATCATTTCCACAGCGCAGCACGCCAGGCCGAAGGTCATCGGCCATAGGCTGCCGGTTCGCGCCCAGTTCACGACCTTGTCGAGGTTGGCGACGAGGAAGCCTTTGTCCGCGATTTCCCCGGTAATGCCCTTGATGACGGCGTCCTGTTCCGGGCCGGGCGGCAGATGGTCCCGGTTCCAGGCCAACATGGTCGCATCACTCATGGTGCTTACTCCCACTCAAGCGCGCCTTTGCACCACTCGTAGATAAACCCCACGGTGAGAACGCCAAGGAACGCGATCATCGACCAGAAGCCGAAAGCGCCGATTCCCTTCAGGGCCACGGCCCAGGGGAACAGGAACGCGATCTCCAGGTCGAAGATGATAAAAAGGATGGCGACGAGGTAGTACCGCACGTCGAACCGGCGGCGCGCATCGTCGAACGCCTCGAAGCCGCATTCGTAGGCGGATAGTTTTTCCGGGTAGGGCTTTTGGCGGGCGAAGGCCAATGATGCGCCCACCATCGCCATCGCGATGCCCCCTGCGATCACGAGGAACACCAGGATCGGAAGATACCCAAAGAGAACTGGCTGCATGACTGATCCACGCTAAGTCGAGTGGCTGCGGTCGCAGCACGGAACAAGCCAAACGCCGGTGGCGCCAGCCTGTCCCCTCCCGCAATGCAGCACACCACGACATAGACCCATCCCGCCGTCACCGCCATAGGGGGGACCAACAGAAATCTGTCCAAATCGCGATGAAAATGTGGTGGTTCTGAGGGAACCGCTGCTGGCGCGAGTGACGGGGCTCGAACCCGCGACCTCCGGCGTGACAGGCCGGCGCTCTAACCAACTGAGCTACACCCGCAGCGGCAGGGGGGAGCGTTTAGGCTGCGCGATACCTGGCGTCAAGGGCGTTAAGTTGCGGTTTGCAATGCCCAGTGCCTATATGGGAAGGATCGTGAACGGGAGCGTCTCGATGATCCTCCACAGCAAGAAGCGCAGCATTCCCGCCACCATTGTACGCGACCCGGACATCATGGGCGGCGTGCCCACGGTGCGGGGCACGCGCATCCCGGTCGAGATGATTCTTATCCACGTGCGCGGCGGGTATAGCCGCGAGGCGATCTTCAACGCCTATCCGAGCCTGCCGCTGGATGGGATCGAGGCTTGTGTCGCCTGGGCCGAACAGGAACTCGGCCATGACTGGCGGGAGCATCCAGCGGCGGCGTGATGGACCCGATTCTGATCGATGAGTGCCTGACTCCGGATCTGGCCGGCGTGGCCATGGCCCGCGGTCTGGCGGCTATGCATGTCACCTGGGTCAATCTGCAAGGATCACCGGACTGGACGCTGGCGGCTATCGCGGCGGAGCGCGACTACGTCATCGTCACCAATAACCGCCGCGACTTTCTCCGGCTTTATGCGCAACTGGATGTGCATAACGGTCTCATCATCATCGTGCCGGCCGTGGACCTCGACGAGCAGTGCGTCCTGTTCCGGATAGCCCTGGATGCGGCCGAACAACAGGACAGCCTGATCAACCTGCTGATCG
>JAQGHW010000016.1 GCA_028291505.1 Rhodopila sp.
CCCAAGAGCACCAACCAAGACCGTAACACCGCTCAAACCGAAGCCAGGTACTCGGCAAAATAATCATCGACCGAAATCAGTTTCGAGGTAAGCCCGATCTCGAACCCCATCTGGCAAAACTGTTCCATCGTGCGTCGGTTCGGCTCCAGCCCATCCACATGAAAGTTGCTACCCATCACCGCCTCGGTCGCCTCGTTCTCCAAATCGTGCCACGGCGTAACGTACGGAAAACTCCGTTGTGCAACCTCAAACACCTCATTGTTCCGAATGAAAGCATCCGTCAACCGCCTGGCCAGCGAACGGTCCCGTTCCCAGACGTCCCGCCGCATGATGATCAGGTGCTGCGGCGGATAGACCCCGGTCTCCTGGAAATACCGCTGTTCCGTCCCCCTGACATCGCTGATCAGCCGCACGATCGGACCATTCACCGGATGATAGCGCAGCGGCCGCGGCGGGCTGTAAAGCGCATCGATCTCCCCCGCCACCAGCATCTCCGACAGCGACCGCCCGGACGGTGCGGCGTGCACCTGCGCCGGCAGCGCTCCGCCCGAACTGGCGATCTGAGGCACATCGACCTCACCGATCCACCACTCGATCGCATTGAGATCAAGCCCGCACCACCGCAGGAAATGCCGGTACCAGATCGAACCGCTGGCGGTCCAACTATACATCCCAAGCCGCCTGCCCGCCAGGTCCGCCGGCGTCCGCACCGGACCGCCCCGAAGAACATAAAGGTCCCGCGCCGTGAAATTCCGCAACACAAACGCCGGCAACGCGACAAAGCTTCGATCGCCCCGGTCGATACGCGCCAGGTGCACGCCCATCGAGGCCTCACCAGCATCGATCGAGGGATCGGTCACCGCCCGCCGCAACAGCGCGGCCCGCTCCGGCCACGATCCGTCGTGCCCCGCGATCACTGTCAGCTTCACGCCCTCAGGGGCCACCGCGCCGGTAACAAGCGGCATGACGCGGGCATAATCCGCCACTGTGACGGTAAGGCTCGTTTCGGACATACTGGGCTCCTGTGCGCGACCGGTTGCCCGACCATAAGACACCCCCCGCCGCGTGCCAAACGCGCGCCCGCGGCCCGCGGGTTGCATTGCTCATGGATCATCGACCGTTGCAAAGGATGAGCGGATGACGAAGACCCTGCATTTCGCCTGGTTTGGCGCCCCCGGCGCGCACTACTGGAATCTGCCCTCGTCCGCGACGTACGACTGGCGCAAGGGCAATCTTTACATGGACATCGCCAGGCTATGTGAGGACGCCTGGATGGACATGGTGTTGTTCGCCGATATTCCCGCCATTCCGACCGCGTACGGCGGCAGCAACGACCACTACGTCAAACACGGTTTCGAGGTCCATCTCGATCCCGCCCCGATCCTGGCCATGATGGGTGGCGTCACCCGTCACCTCGGCCTGGGTGCAACGCTGTCCACCAGCCTGTATCCGCCCTTCCTATTGGCCCGCATGGTCGGCACGCTCGACCACCTGACGTCAGGGCGCACCGCCTGGAATGTGGTGACCTCGGCCAGCGCCGCCGCCGCGCAGAACTACGGCCAGGACGATCTGCCGGAACATGACGAACGCTACAACATCGCCGACGAATACCTCGATCTGGTGCGCAAGCTCTGGGACAGCTGGGCACCCGACGCGGTGCTGCAGGATGCGGGGCGGAATGTCTTCGCCGACCCCGCCAAAGTAACGCCGGTCAACTTCGCCGGGAAATACTTCAAGTCCCGCGGCCCATTGACCGTGCCGGCGCTGCCCCAGCGACACCCGGTCATCATCATGGCGGGCACCTCCAGGCGAGGCCAACAATTCGCGGTCACCAATGCGGACATGGTCATCGCCCACAAGAACAGCGTGGAGGACATGCGCACCTATTCCACCGCGCTGCGAGCCCAACTCCTGAACGCCGGACGAGATCCCGCCACGTGCAAGGTCTTCTTCTCCATCAAGCCGGTAATGGGCGACACGCTGGCCATGGCGCAGGAAAAATGGGCACAGAATTATGCGAAGGCGCCCCCCGAGGCCGGGCTCAGCTACCTGTCCGCCACAATGGGCCTCGACATGTCGCCCTACGATCTGGATCAGCCGTTGCCGCCCGACCTTCCCGTCCAGGGGATGATTGGCAAACTGTTGCAATACACCCAGGCAAAGAAGGACATGACACTGCGCGAAATCGCCAAACACGAAGCCATGCACGAGACGTTTCCGATAGTCGGCACCCCGGATCAGGTGGCCGACATCATCGAGCAGACCGCAGCCGAGGGTGGCGCCGACGGCTTCCACTTCCGCACCGCGGTCGGCGACATCGACTATCTGAAGGAGGTTACATCCAAGCTGATGCCCATCCTCCAAAAGCGTGGCCTCGCCCGCACCAGCTACGCCGGCACCACCTTGCGGGAGAACCTGTTCGCCTTCTAGCCCCGATCGCCCTCCGTCATGGCACCCCTCTTGCACGCCGTCATCAATCCGGCCCCCCCGGATGCCTGATACGCAACACGAAATGGAACCCGCATGCCAAAACACAAATTCCATCTGGCCTGGTTCATATCGAAGGGCTACGGACCGAAAGGCTGGCGCCAGCCCTGGGGCGGCCCCAACCCCCACAATTGGGTCAAACCCGATCTCCTCGTCCATCTGGCGAAAGAGCTCGAACGCGCTTCTTTCGACTACGTGATGATCGAGGACTCCTCAAACATCCCCTACACCTACAAGAATTCGCACGAGACCTACCTGCGCCTCGCCGTTGACTCGCCCAAACTCGACCCATCCGTCCTCGCGCCATTCATGATCCAGGCGACATCTCGGATCGGTGTCATCACGACATTGTCCACCACCGAATACAACCCATTCATGCTCGCCCGCCTCACCAACACCCTGGACCACGTCAGCGACGGACGCTCCGGCTGGAATCTGGTAACCGGCAGCAACGACGGCGGCGCGCAGAATTACGGCCTGGAACGCCAATATCCCCACGACCAACGCTACGACATGGCCGACGAGTACGTCGAACTGGTGCAAAAGCTGTGGGACTCCTGGGACGCCGACGCGATGGTCATCGACCGTGACCAAGAAATCTTCGCCCATCCCGACAAGGTCCACCCGGTGCATCATGAGGGCCACTATTTTCGCTCCCGCGGCCCACTGTCAGCGCCGAGGTCGCCGCAAGGCCACCCCGTCATCTGCCAGGCCGGTGGTTCGGCCAGGGGCCGCACCTTCGCCGCGCGATGGGCGGAAACCATCATCTCCTCCGCCGGAAGCGTCGCCGCCATGAAGGAATTCCGCGACGATATCCGCGCCCAGGCCGCCGGCTTTGGCCGCAACCCGGACCACATCAAGGTGCTGTTCCTGATCGCACCGATCGTCGATCAGTTCCAGGAATCAGCCCTGGCCCGGAAACAGGCAAGAATCCAGGAGGCCGACACCCATATCGACTTTTACCTCGCGAACATGTCCCGCCTGACCGGAATCGATTTCTCCAAATATGATCTCGATGAAAAATTGCCCACTTTGACGACGAACGGGCACCAGACGGTGGCGGCGCGTTTTTCCGGCCGTACGCCGCGGGAAATCGTACAGGCCGGCCGGTCGTTGCAGGATGTCGATCTGGTCGGGACCCCCGACACCGTCGCCCGCCAAATGTCAGAAATTATCGACGCGGTCGGTGGCGACGGATTTCTCGTCACCGATCCCGAACTAACCCGGCGTTACATATCCGAGATCGCCGATGGACTAACCCCGGCGTTACAGAAACTGGGCGTCGTGCGCAGTCGTTACGAACACGTTACACTGCGCGACAACCTGCTGGCATTCTAGTGTCCTGCCCCCGAAGTCCGTCGCATCTTGCGGCGCACGCAGGGGACCAGCAGGCCACTGAAAACAAAGAGCTAGTGTCGCGAATTCTGAGGTTCGCCACTATGGCGGACTTTAGAATTCGCGACACTAGGAAGTTCGTCGCATGGGATGCGGTTCTCACCATCAACCGTTGCGGCACTCGTGACCCTACCCCCCCTGCACCCACGACAACCCGCCCTGTCATTACCGCCGTCCGGACAAACCCACCGCCACCCGCAGCAGCTCCATATCCGCACCGCGAGCAGCGATCACCGACAGCCCGACCGGCGCGCCGTTCACCATCGCCCCGGGAATGCTCACCTGCGGCACACCCGTCAGCCCACCATGGCTGGTCAGGCAACTGATGCGATCACGCAAGGGACCCAGTACGTCATTCGGCAGGCCTCGCAGCGGCGCCGGAAACGGAGTCGTCGGCAAACACAGGATCGTACCCGCCGGCAACAACGAACGCAGCCTGGCCCGCGCCTCG
Organism: Rhodopila sp.; assembly: GCA_028291505.1. Classification (GTDB taxonomy): domain Bacteria; phylum Pseudomonadota; class Alphaproteobacteria; order Acetobacterales; family Acetobacteraceae; genus Rhodopila. The sequence continues at coordinate 4,334 of JAQGHW010000016.1, forward strand.
ATCCGCATCAGCGCCGCGGCCCCACGCTCCGCGTCCGTCAGCATCGACCCTTGCACCAGCCCCCGAGCCACACCGAACGCCATCCGAGGATTGCAGCTATTCA
>JAQGHW010000251.1 GCA_028291505.1 Rhodopila sp.
TGCTGCTCATCACGCTGATCATGGTCGGCGTCGGCGTTTGGTCGGTCGCCAACACGCCGCTCGATGCGCTGCCGGATCTCTCGGACACGCAGGTGATCGTCTACACGGAGTATCCGGGGCAGGCACCCCAGGTGGTCGAGGACCAGGTCACCTATCCGCTGACCACGGCACTGCTGGCGGTGCCCCATGCCAAGGTGGTGCGGGGCTTTTCGGATTTTGGCCTGTCCTTCGTCTACGTGGTGTTCGACGACGGGACCGACCTCTACTGGGCGCGCTCGCGCGTGCTGGAGTACCTGAACTTTACCGCGAGGCGACTGCCTCAGGGCGTCACGCCCGCGCTGGGTCCGGATGCGAGTGGCGTTGGCTGGGTCTACGAGTATGTCGTGCTCGGTGCGCAGCGCACGCTGGCCGAACTGCGGAGCATCCAGGACTGGATCGTCCGCTACAACCTTGTCACCGCGAAGGGCGTCGCGGAGGTCGCCAGCGTCGGCGGCTTCGAGAAGCAGTACCAGGTCGTCGTCGATCCCCGGAAGCTGCAGGCCTTCGGCATTCCGCTGGACCGCGTGTCGGACGCTATCCGAGCGAGCAACCGCGATGTCGGGGGGCGGACCATCGAGATGAGCGAGACCGAATACATGGTCCGCGGCCGGGGCTACCTGCGCAACGTGCAGGACCTCGGCAACGTCGTGCTGAAAGTCGATCCGAACGGCTCCGGGACATCGGTTCTGCTCAAGGATGTGGCGCGCATCGAACTCGGTCCGGACGAGCGGCGCGGCATCGCGGAAATGAATGGCACCGGCGAGGTGGTCGGGGGCATCGCCTTGAAGCGCGACGGCATGGATGCCCTCACCACGATCGGCAACATCAAGAGCAAGCTCGACGAACTGCGGCCGGGGCTGCCCGAGGGTGTTTCGATCGAGCCGGTCTATGACAGGTCGCAGCTTATCGACGCCGCGATCGAGACGCTCCGCCACACGCTGGTTGAGGAAAGCCTCATCGTCGCCGCGGTCTGCGTCGTCTTCCTGCTGCACGTGCGCAGTGCCCTGGTGGCGATCCTGACCCTGCCGATCGGAGTCCTGCTGGCGTTCGCGGGGATGCACGCGCTCGGCATCGGCTCGAACATCATGAGCCTCGGCGGCATCGCGATCGCCCTGGGCGCAATGGTGGACGCGGCGATCGTCATGATCGAGAACGCCCACAAGCATGTCGAGCGGCTGAAACCCGGAGAACCACGTGGCCCGGCGTTGATCGCAGCCGCCAAGGAGGTCGGCCCCTCGCTGTTCTTCAGCCTGCTGGTAATCGTCGCCTCGTTCCTGCCCGTGTTCACGCTTGAGGATCAGGAAGGGCGGCTCTTCAAACCGCTGGCCTACACCAAGACGTTCGCCATGGCAGGCGGCGCGATCCTGTCGGTCACGCTGGTGCCGGTGCTGATGATGTTCTTCGTGCGGGGCCGTATCATCCCGGAAGGCAGGAACCCGATCAACCGGGTGCTGATCTGGCTTTACGGGCCGCTGATCGGCCTCGTGCTCCGCATCCCCACCATGACCGTGGCGGCCGCGGTTCTTGTGCTGGGAATCACGGCATGGCCGATGTCGCGGCTTGGCAGCGAGTTCATGCCAAGCCTGAACGAAGGCACGCTGCTGTTCATGCCGGTGACCTTACCCGGGCTCTCCGTGACGAAGGCGGCCGAGTTGCTGCAAACCCAGGACCGCATCATCAAGTCGTTCCCGGAGGTCGCCTCGGTCTTCGGCAAAGCGGGCCGCGCGATGACTGCGACCGATCCGGCACCGGTGGAAATGTCCGAGACGGTGGTCAACCTGAAACCACCCGGCGAATGGCCCGCTGGCAAGACCCTCGATCAGCTTATTGCCGAGATGAACGCGGCCCTTCAGCTTCCCGGCGTCAGCAATGCCTGGACGATGCCGATAAAGGCTCGCATCGACATGCTGTCGACTGGCATCCGAACCCCGGTCGGGGTCAAAATCTTTGGCCCTGACCTGAAGGTGCTCGAACGGCTGGGAACCGAGGTCGAGCGGGTCGTGCATGATGTGCCCGGCACCACGAGCGCTTTCGCTGAGCGCCTGGAGGGCGGCCACTACGTCGAGATAGAGCCTGACCGCCAGGCCGCCGCCCGCTATGGATTGTCGGTGGATGACGTGCAGAAGGTGGTGGCGGCCGCCCTCGGCGGAGAGACCGTAACGACCACGGTGGAGGGGCGCGAGCGTTACGGCGTGAACGTGCGCTACCCACGCGCGTTGCGGGACGATCCGCAAGCCATCGCGAGCCAGGTGCTGGTTCCGGTGATGGGCGGTGCGATGGTGCCGCTGGGACAGGTCGCCAGCGTGCGTATCACGCCTGGTCCCCCCAGCATCCGCACCGAGAACGCCCAGCCAGTGGCGTATGTCTACGTCGACCTGCAAGGCCGTGACCTCGGCGGATACGTCGCCGAGGCAGCGCGGACGGTGGCAGCGCAGGTAAAAATGCCGCCGGGCTACCACATCGAGTGGAGCGGCCAGTTCGAGTATTTGCAGCGCGCCCAGGCCAAACTGAAGGTGGTCGTCCCGGCCACCCTGGTCGTCATCCTGGTGTTGCTCTTCCTCAACTTCGGACGAATCACCGAGACCCTGATCGTAATGCTTTCAGTACCGTTCGCGCTTGTCGGGGGCGCCTGGCTGATGTGGTGGCTGGGCTACAACATGAGCGTCGCGGTGGCGGTCGGCTTCATCGCACTCGCCGGGGTGGCGGCCGAAACCGGGGTGGTGATGCTGATCTATCTCGACCACGCACTTACCGAGGTTCGAGCGCAGCGCCAGGCCGAGGGTGCCGAACTGAGCCGCGCCGACCTGCGCCGGGCGATCATGACGGGTGCGGTCGAACGCGTGCGGCCGAAAATGATGACCGTGGTGGCGATCATGGCAGGACTGTTGCCGATCCTGTGGAGCAGCGGAACCGGGTCCGAGGTCATGCGGCGCATCGCTGTCCCCATGGTGGGCGGGATGGTTTCCTCGACGCTGCTTACCTTGCTCGTCATCCCCGCAATCTACGCGATCGTCAAAGGCTGGCGTTTGCCTCGACCGGGTGTGGTGCGGGCCGGATCCGAACGCGCGGCAAGGGCTGCTGAATAAGCGGCAGCGGCCCTGTTGCGCATGCACACCGGAGCGCGCCCGTCAGACCCGTCGCCGATCGATCCGGACATTTTTCGGAGAAACCGTGCCTGTCTGGAACGCCTCTGCTCGGGTTTATGGCCGCTCACGGGGCGACGTAGGCCGGCACGTTCCACACCAGGTCGGCATATTCCCGAATCGCGCGATCGGAGGAGAACCAGCCGACATTCGCGGTATTGAGAATGGCGGCCTGCCACCAGGCTTCCGGACGGCGCCACAGGTCGGCGATCATGCGCTGCTTGGCGTAATAGTCGTCGAAATCGGCGCAGACCAGGAAGTAATCATGATACCGCAACTGGTCCACCAGGCTGCGATAGCGGTCCGGCTCATCGGGGGAGAACACGCCGGATTCGACGCTGGCCAGGACCTGGGCCAGGACGGGGGAGGCGGCGATCACATCGGTCAGGTCGCTGCCGAGGCCGCGCCGAGCGGCGACCTGTTCGGCGGTGAGGCCGAAGATGAACATGTTTTCGGCGCCGACATGTTCCAGGATCTCGATGTTGGCGCCGTCCAGCGTGCCGATCGTCAGCGCGCCGTTCAGGGCGAACTTCATGTTGCCGGTGCCCGACGCCTCCATCCCGGCGGTCGAGATCTGCTCCGAGACGTCGGCGGCCGGAATGATGACCTCCGCCATGCTGACGGAGTAGTTCGGCAGGAAAACGATTTTGAGGACGTTGCGCACGGTCGGGTCGCTGTTGATCACCCTCGCCACGTCGTGGATCAGCTTGATGATCAGCTTGGCCTGCTGATAGCTCGCAGCGGCCTTGCCGGCGAAAATCTTGACGCGCGGCGTCCAGTCATCCATCGGCCGGGCTCGGATCGCGTTGTAGAGCGCGATGGCCTCCAGGATGTTGAGCAGCTGGCGCTTGTATTCGTGGATGCGCTTGACGTGGACGTCGAACAGCGCGGACGGATCGACCCGGACCTCCAGCTCACGCCGGATCAGGTCGGACAACGCCAGTTTGTTGACGTAGCGGCTGGCGGCGAAGCGCTTCTGGAAGCTGCGGTCGTTGGCCAGCGGGCGCAGTTTCGTCAGGGCGTTCTCGTCGTCCAGCACCTCGGGGCCGGCGGCGTCGACCAGCAGGCGGGTCAGCCGCGGGTTGGCTTCGTGCAGCCAGCGGCGGAAGGCGATGCCGTTGGTAACGTTGACGATCCGGTCCGAATACAGCTCGTGCAGATCGCGGAACACGGTCTGGCGCATCAGGCCGGTATGCAGGGCGGAGACGCCGTTGACGCGATGCGATCCCAGGAAGGCCAGATGGCTCATGCGGACGCGGCGGCCCTGCTGCTCATCGATGATCGAGACGCTGGTCAGCAGCGCCTCATCGTTCGGATGTTCCTTCCGCACGTGCCCGAGATGCAGCGCGTTGATCAGATAGATGATCTGCATGTGGCGCGGCAGCAGACGCTCCATCAGGGGAACCGGCCAGACCTCCAGCGCCTCGGGCAGCAGCGTGTGGTTGGTGTAGCTGAAGATCGCCTGCGTCATGCGCCAGGCGTCCTCCCACGGGACCTGATGGACATCCAGCAGGATTCGCATCATTTCCGCGATGCCGATCGCCGGGTGGGTGTCGTTCAGTTGGATGGCGGTCTTGTCGGGCAGGCTGGCGACGTGGCCGAACGCCTTGAAGTGGCGCCGCACGAGGTCCTGCAGCGACGCGGAGACGAAGAAGTATTCCTGGCGCAGGCGCAATTCCTGGCCGGCCGGTGTAGCGTCCGACGGGTAAAGCACCTTGGAGATCGACTCGGCCTTGACCTGTTCCGCCAGCGCGCCGGCATGGTCGCCGTGGTTGAACGCATCCAGCCGCAGCGGATCCGCCGAGTGGGCCGACCACAGGCGCAGGGTATTCACGCGGCGGCCGCGCCAGCCGACCGCAGGCGTGTCGTAGGCCACGGCTTCGATCGTTTCGGCGGGATGCCAGACGTGCCGGACTGCCGCCTCAGAGATTGGTACCGCCTCGATCGCGCCGCCGAAGCCGATCTCATAGTGGACGTCGGGGCGGTGGAATTCCCACGGGTTGCCCAGGGCGAGCCAGTCCTCGGGGTATTCCTGCTGCCAGCCGTTCTTCATGACCTGGCGGAACAGGCCGTGCTCGTAGCGAATGCCGTAACCGTGGGCGGGGATATCGAGGGTTGCCATGCTTTCCATGAAGCAGGCGGCGAGCCGGCCCAGCCCGCCATTGCCAAGCGCCGCGTCCGGCTCCATCGCGCGCAGCTTGTCCAGGTCGACGTCCAGGCCGGCCAGTGCCGCCCGCATCAGATCCAGCTGGTTCAGGTTGTTGAGGTTGTCGAACAGCAGACGGCCGATCAGGAACTCAAGCGACAGATAATAGACCCGCTTGGAGCCGTTCTGGTACGCGCTGTCGATGCCGGCCAGCCAGCGGTCGACGATCTGGTCGCGCAACGCATAGGCCGTCGCCATCAACCAGTCGCGATCGGTTGCGATCGCTCGGCGCTTGCCGACGTGATAGGTGAGCTTTTCGAGGATCGCGGTCTGCAGAGCGGCTATTTCTTCGTCATTCCGCACCGGATCATGACTATCCGCATTGCCGGCGTAGTTGGCCGACATGTCTGTTTCAAACGCCACGCTGCCTCACTTTTCACGATCTCGATTTGCCTGGACGAAAGCATGTTTGAACCGTCGGCATCAACCGTTTGCATGGGATGGCGGCGAACCGGCCGGGTTTATGGGCCAGTAAGCGCTCACATGCCACGACGGTGTGACCGAAATGTGTGGGATATGACGGAAATACCAGCGGAGCGGGACTTAATATCGGTTCATTCCGTCTTCTTGCCCGTGATTTGCCCATTGCCCGTGATTTGCCCATTGCCGGTAATTTGCCCAGGCGGGGGCGCCGTCTGGTCGGTTGCCGCCAGGAGGCGGCTGCTTGGCGGCCATACCCGCACGACCGCATCTCGCCAGCCAAGCACCGCGACGAACGCCCCCGCGAGCACCGCAAACGTCAACACCCATGCTCCGATGAGGCGGGTGGGCCGCGGGGCAGGAGCAGCGGCGGCCGCGAGGCGGTCCATCGCGGTGATGCCCGGCAGCGACCCGGTCGCGTCAAATTCGGCGCCCGAGGCAGGTTCGCCGGCCGGGTCGCGTGGTGGGACGGCGTCCTCGGCGTGGAGATCGGGCAACCAGCTGCTGCGGCATCGCGCGCAGCGAACCAGCTTGCCTGGCTTCAGGCGGGCGGTGGGCACCTCATATTCGGCGGCACAGCTTGGGCAGACGATACGCATGGAACCCTATCATAAGGTAAAAGGAGCACGGGTCCCATATTGGGACGAACGGCGGACGGTTCCAAAGGGTTTCGGCTGCCTCGAGGTGACAAGATTCGCATACTCATGGGGGGAAACGGACATTCGGAGGGCAGGTAGGCTCCGTGGCCCTGTGTGGGGCGGGGTCGGCGGGACGAGGGGACCCAAGCGACTGTTGATGCGATGACCCGGGCGATCATGCCCCGGGTGACAGGATCGAAATGGCAAGAGTCGCCTAATCCGGGTAAACAGCGGTCATGCTACGATTCGAATCGGTCGGGTTGCGCTACGAGCGAAGCGGCGGCCGGACGGGTGGGTCCGCCAGCCCGGAGGTTCTGCACGACATCAGCTTTCACCTGGAACCGGGCGCGTTTCGCTGGCTGCTGGGGCCGTCGGGTGCGGGCAAGACCAGTCTGCTTCGGTTGCTCTACCTGGCGGAACGGCCGACGCGCGGACGGCTGAGCTTGCTGGGTACCGACGTCACCACGGCACCACGACGTGCGCTGCCGCGGCTGCGCCGGCGTATCGGGGTGGTGTTCCAGGATTTCCGGCTGCTGCCGCATTTGTCGGCGTTCGACAACGTCGCGCTGCCTCTGCGCATCGCCGGCCGCCCGGAGGGACAGATTCGTGCCGATGTCGGGGAACTGCTTCGCTGGGTCGGTCTGTCCCGTCATCTGGACGCCAGACCGGCCGAATTGTCGGGCGGGGAACAACAGCGGGTCGCGATCGCCCGAGCGGTGATCACGCGACCGATGCTGCTGCTGGCGGACGAGCCGACGGGCAACCTCGATGACGGCCAGGCCCAGCGATTGATGCAGCTGTTCAAGGAGATGAACCGCATCGGGACGACGGTGATCGTGGCGACCCACAACGAGACGCTGGTCGCACGACACCCCGCCCCGGCGCTGCACATCGCCAATGGCCGGCTGGCGGTGATCGATGGGCCCAGCGGCGGAGCCAGTGTGTGGCCCAGCGGCGGAGCCGGGGAGCGGTCGAGCGGCGGAGCCGGGGAGCGGTCGAGCGGCGGAGCTGGCGGGCGGTCGAGCGGCGGAGCTGGCGGGCGGTCGAGCGCCGGAGCCGGGGAGCGACCGAGCGCCGGTAGCGGGGAGCGACCGAGCGGCAGTGGCGGGGAGCGCTCCAGCGCTGAAGCCGGGGAGCGGTCTAGCGGCGGCAATCGGTCGGGCGAAGGGCGGGACGCGTGATCTCGCTGCGGCCGTCCGGTTTCGATGAACTGGGACTGCGTCGAGCGCTGTCCGACCGGATGCTGCCCTTGCTGGTCGCGGCGATGGCGTTCCTGGCGGCATTGGCGATGGCCGGCTGGTTCGGGACGGCCGCGCTGTCGCGGCACTGGCAGCAGGGCGCGGGTGCGTCGCTGACCGTGCAGGTGCCGCAGGCATCGGAGCCATCGGCGCACGGCGACCAGACGCGGCTGGCGGCGGTGCTTACCCTGCTGACCGGAACGCCCGGCGTGGCCTCGGCCCATGGGTTGACGGACCAGGAGTTGGCGGATCTGCTGCGGCCGTGGCTGGGCCAAGGGATCGGCCAAGGGATCGGCCAAGGGATCGGCCAGGGGACGGAGCGGCTGGCAATCCCCATACCGGCGGTAATCGCGGTCCGGCTGACCGACAGTGCCGCCGACCTGGAACCGCTGTCTCGCCGCCTGGCCGACGCGGCGCCCGGCACGCTGGTTGAGGACCATGGGGTGTGGATCAGGCGCCTCGCGGTATTGACCCGCAGCCTGCAAGCCTGCGCCGGTCTTGCATTGCTGCTGGTCGCCGGGGTAGCGGCGGCGGTGATCGCGGTGGCGACCCGAGCGGGGCTGTCGACGCGGCGGGAGGCGATCGAGATCGTCCACGGCCTGGGTGCGACCGACGCCTATATCGCCGGCAGATTCGCTGCGCGGGCGACATTGCTGGCGGCAATCGGCGCAGCGGCGGGTGCGTTCGCGGTGTTGCCGATCCTGCTGACCCTGGCGCGGATGGCGGCCCCGTTCACGGGGGAAACCGGCGATACGAGCGACACGCTGCGCAGCGCGCTGGGTACCTTACCGGTCGCGCTCTGGCTGGCATTGCCGTGTCTGCCGCTCGCTGCCGCCGCGATCGGCTTCGCCACCGCTCAGAGCGCTGTTCGCCGCTGGCTCCGACGCTTGCCATGACCTGTCATGCGCAAGGATCGGGCGATGCGCAAGGATCAGGCGTTCTCCACGACAGGGGAACGATGACCAGGCGGGAACGATGACCAGGCGGGGGATCCTGTCGCGTCTGTCGATAGCGGTTGCCATGGCTGGTGGTGCCTGTTGGCTGGGTGGCTTCATCTGGTTCATGACCGTCACCCGCGGCCTGGCCGAACCGCCGCCGCCGCACACCGACGGGATCGTCGCGCTGACCGGCGGGGCGGGCCGGGTGGAGCTAGCCTTGCACCTGCTCGCGAACGGTCAGGCGGACAGGCTGCTGCTGAGCGGCATCGGCGGAGGCACCGACCTCGCCACGCTCGGGCGGCTCTCGGGGATCGACACGGCGAGTCTCGCGAACCGGATCACTGTGGGCCGGTACGCTGCCTCGACCCGTGGCAACGGCGTGGAGACAGCGGCCTGGGCGGAGCAGAACCGTATCGGCTCGCTGATCGTGGTGACCGCTGCGTACCATATGCCGCGTGCGCTGGCGGAACTGCACCAGGCGCTGCCGGGTGTCCGCCTGTTTCCGCTGCCCGTGCTTCCACTGCCGGGGCGATCGGGAACCACCGAACGCGGACCGGGGTTACGGCTGGAGGCGGCGGAGTACACCAAGTATCTTCTGACCGCGTCTGGCCTGTCCGCCTGGCTCCCGCAACGGGAGCCGGTTTCCGCCTCTATAAACCCAGCGGCGGGGATACCGGCGGCGGGCGTGCCAGCGAGGGCCGGGGGATGATCGTATTGCGTTCCGCTTTGTTCAATGTTGCCTTCTTCGCCATCAGCTTCGTGCTGACCCTGTCGGCGACGGTGGTGCGGCTGGTGGCACCGCGGCATGTCCTCGACCTTGCCATGCTGTGGGCTCGCAGCCTGGTCGTGGCGGCACGAATCATCTGCGGCGTTCGGCTGGAGGTGAGCGGGCTAGAGCACATCCCGGCCGGCGCGGTATTGATCGCCTCTCGCCACCAGTCGGCATTCGACACCTTCGTGTGGCTGACATTGCTGCCGCGCTGCTGCTATGTGTTCAAAGTTGAATTGCTGCGGATCCCGCTTTTCGGCCGGCTGGTCAGCGCGGCCGGCATGATCGCGGTCGACCGCAGGGCTGGGGGCGCCGCGATCCGTGCGTTGCTGCGTGAGGGAGACCGGGCGGTGCGGGAGCAGCGGCAAATCGTGATCTTTCCGGAGGGCACCCGCAGCGAGCCGGGGACCCCCGGTATGCTGCAATCCGGGGTGGCGGCGTTGGCGTCCCGCACCGGTCTGCCGGTGATCCCGGTTTCCACGAATTCAGGCTGTTTCTGGGGCCGCCGGGCATTCCGCAAACGGCCCGGAACGATCCGTATCGTGATCGGACGGCCAATCCCGGCGCGGACCAATCGGGAGGCCCTGATGCGGGCGCTGGAAGATGGTATGGCGGCGCTGGATCGTGAGCCTCGATTCGAGCCGACCGGGGCGGTATAAGCCTGTGGAAAACTCTGTGCGGAAGTTTTGTTCACGCTTCCGAGAGCGCTTGAAAAACGGGCTGCAACTCATTGGAATGTATTGGGTTAATGATGGATGTTGACTATCCAAACGCAACTGCTCGTACTGTGGATGAAGTTTTTTACTCGCCTGATAGTTGTGGTCAGCGGTCTATTTTTATCCCAAATCCCGGAATTCGCCACGAGGTACGAATGTCTGTAAAAAAGCCGGCCACTCAAATAGAAGAATGATGCGTCGTTCCTTTTGGTTTATTGTCGTAGCAATCCCACTCCTTCTGGCGGCAGGCGAGGCGGCGTACTGGCGGATCTCGGCCGAACGGTTGCGAACAGGATATCAGGCCTGGGTGGCCGCGCAAGACTCTCGCGGATGGGACGTCGGATCCGGGCCGATTTCGATCGGCGGCTGGCCCGGAGAGGCGGCGATCACCGTCCCGAACCTGACGTTGAGACATGCCGGCCCGACCGTCCCGGGGGATGTGAACGTTGCCTCGCCTGGCGTCAGGCTGGCGGTTTCGCTGTTCAGCCCGAGCAGTCTGCATCTGTCGCTGATGGGCCCGATGCACGTTCGGGCTGGGGAATTGCCGGACGTCATCGTCACCGGCGATGAGACATCGGCGTCGGTACCGCTGCGGCAAACCGGGCCGCTGTCCGTTGAGCTGCATGGACGCGGACTGCGGTTGGAAGCGGCCACCGGGGCGTGGCATGTGACCGTGGGGCTGCTGAATGCGAAGGCGGAGATCGCGGCTGATGCGCCCGCCGATCAATCGCAGCCTGCCGCCACGTTCGTCCTGAGTTCCGAGGCCATAGCCCTGCCGGCGGGGGTGAAATGGCCGCTCGGTTCCAACATATCGTCGCTGGTGGTGGAGGGCAGGGTGAACGGGGCGTTGCCCAACAGCGGCGACATCACGCGCTGGGCCGAGGCATGGCGCGACGGCGGGGGGTCGCTGGAGATCACCCACCTCACGATGGGGTGGGGACCGTTGGGCCTGACGTCCTCGGCGACGCTGGCGTTGGATGATCAACTGCAGCCGATGGGCAGCGGCAACGGGCGGATCGTTGGCTACGCCGAGACATTGGACCGGCTGGCGGCGGCCGGCATGCTGAGCAAGTCGGCGGCGACGGCTGCCAAGGCGGTGCTTTCGCTGATGGCAGGGACAAGCGATAATGACGAACCGTCTTCGGTAGATGTACCGCTGACACTGCAATATCGCACACTCTCTATACGTCAAATACCTCTGGTGAGGTTGCCGGAAGTGGACTGGCCGGCGCGATAGTGGTAGAAGGGGGCATGCGAAACGGGTTCCAGAGCAATCGAATTAGCGGCCCGGCTGCTTAGCAGCCGGGGGTAGTCCCGCTTTTTTCGATCAATTGCCTGGAAAGTCAGACCGATGTCCGTTGAAACGACGCCTGAACAACCGTCCGCCGTTTTCGTTCGATTTATGCTCGATGCCGATGTCTCGCCGGGACTGCTGTCCCGGTTGCTGCAGCCCTATGCCAAGCGCGACCTGGTGCCGGACCGGATGTGGTCACACCGCGCGGGCGACACGATCCATGTGGAAATCGCGATGGAGGCGATGCCGGCGGAGGTTGTCCACCTGGTCGAGGGCAACCTGTTGCAGGTCGTCGGGGTTCGCAACGTGTCGCGGGTTGCTCGTCCCTGCCTGCGTCAGGTGGCCTGAAGTTCGGTTTGCGACGGTTCGGTTTGCTTGTCGCCGTAGCGGCACCAGGTGGCGGCGACGCAGCGCCAGCACTCCGGCCTGCGTGCCTTGCAGACGTAGCGGCCGTGCAGGATCAGCCAGTGGTGGGAGTCGCGCAGGCGCTCCCTGGGCAGGCGTTTGAGCAGGCCGTCTTCCACTTCGCGTGGGGTCTTGCCAGGGGCGAGGCCGGTGCGGTTGCCAAGGCGGAAGATGTGGGTGTCCACCGCCATCGTGGCTTGGCCGAACGCCACGTTCAGCACGACGTTGGCGGTTTTGCGGCCGACGCCGGGCAGGGCTTCGAGAGCCTCTCGGTCGGGCGGGACCTGGCCGCCGTGTTTCTCTTCGAGTTCGCGAGAGAGTTGCACGACGTTCTTCGCCTTGGTCTGCCACAGGCCGATCGATCGGATGTGGGACGCGACACCGTCCACACCGAGCGCGATCATGGCCTTCGGGGTGGGGGCGACCTTGAACAGGGTGGCGGTGGCGCGGTTCACCGATATGTCGGTGGCCTGCGCGCTGAGAACCACCGCGACCAGCAGGGTGAATGGGTCGCCGAAGCTGAGCTCGGTTTCCGGCGCGGGATTGTGGGTGGCGAGGGCTTCGATGAAGGCGCGCACCTCGGCTTTGGTCATGAGCGGCGGTTTGCGCGGCACGTCAGCGGCTTTGCAGGAGGCTGCTGGCGGTGGTCAGCAGGCGCGCGAAGCGGGTGGCCCAGGCTTGCTGGCCGTCCGGGGTGGCGATCAGGTCCTGGCGGATTTCGATTTCGATATGCGGCAGGCCGCGTTTCTCGCCATGGGTGGGGATGCCGTAGTCGCTGTCCTCGGTCACCGCGTAGGGGGCGTTGTCGCCGACGGTCAGGTCGCCCTCCTGGCGGAGCAGGTCCAGCAGGATCAGGGCGAGCCTCGGGTCCTTGTTGTAGAGCATGCCGACCTGCATGGCTCGTGATTCGCCTTTGAACGACGGGGTGAAACTGTGCATCGCGACCAGCAGGGTGCGGCGGTTGGCGCGGGCGTCCAGCAGAGTGCGGATGCGGTCGTGGTAGGGGGTGAAGATCTCGGCGACGCGGGCTTGCCTGGCTTGCGCGGACAGGTTTTCGTTGCCGGGGATCGGGGTGTACTCGCTGACTTCCGGCATCGCCGTGGGCCAGGATGGGTCCCGGTTGCAGTCGACGACCAGGCGGGAATAGGTCTGGAAGACGGCGGTGGCGTCCAGCAGTTCGGACAGGCGTTCGGTGACGCCGGCGATGCCGATGTCCCAGGCGATATGGCGCTGGCGTTCGGTTTCGGAGACCCCGAGATCCTTGAGCGATCCGGGAATGACCCGGCCGGCGTGGTCGGCGGTAAGGAACAGGTCCGAGGTGCCGGTTTCACGCAGGACTCGGACTGGGGATGGGTCTTCGGCGGCGAGCAGCATAGGCGTCCCTGTTGCAGCGGGTTTAGAATGCGCTAACGTCGGGGTATGGACAAGGAAGCGCAGCGGGCACACCACGATCTGGGCGGTGCCTCGAAATTCATGTGCGAGCCGGTGGATATCGAGCCGCATGGTCTGACCGCGTTCGACCGCGAAGTGGATGCACTGCGCCAGGTGCTGGCGGTGAAGAAACTGGGGTCTGTGGATGAGCTGCGGCGCGGGATCGAGGCAATCCCCGAAGCCGACTATCACCGGCTGAGCTACTACCAGCGCTGGATCCGATCCATCACCGACAATCTGTTGCGGCACGGGGTCATTACGGAAGATGAGCTGCGTGCGGCATTGGAGTCCGTGTGATGTTCGTGGCGGGCGATACGGTGCGCGTCAAGGACGAGTGGCCCGAGGCGGTCGGGCCGGTGCATATCCGCACGCCTTGGTATGTCCGTGGTCTGGAGGGACAGGTGGTACGATGCTTGGGCGATTTCCCCAATCCCGAGGATCTGGCGTTTGCGCGGCCGGCTGAGCGGCGGCCGTTGTACCACGTGCGGTTTCGCAAAGGCGCGATCTGGCCGGAGGCGAAGCCGGATGACGAGTTGCTGGTTGAGATTTTTGGACATTGGCTGGAGCGGCCATGAACATTCTTGAAGCTGATTCAGACCGGCTGCTGGCGGCGGTACGGTCGTTGCTTGAGAAGAAGGGTATTGTTTCTACAGCGGAAGTGCAGGAGCGGATGGCGGTTACCGATGCCGCCAGTCCGGGGCAGGGCGCGCGGATGGTCGCCAAGGCCTGGGTCGATCCGGCGTACCGGGCGCTGATGCTGGAGGACGGGACGAAAGCGGCTGAGTCGCTGGGGATCATGATGCGGGGGATGCCTCCGCTGGGGGTGCTGGAGAATACCGCCGAGCTGCACAACCTGGTGGTCTGCACGTTGTGCAGCTGCTATCCGCGGGCGGTTCTGGGCTATCCGCCATTCTGGTACAAATCCGCATCATTCCGCGCTCGGGCAGTGCGTGATCCGCGGGGGTTGCTGGCTTCGGAGTGGAAGACGATTGTTCCGGATGCGGTGAAAGTTCGGGTGGTCGATTCCACGGCGGATTACCGTTGGATGGTGTTGCCGGTGCGACCCGTGGGCACGGATGGGTGGGATGAGGCGAGGCTGGCCGGGATTGTGCGGGAAGGGGATATGATCGGGGTTACGGTCCCGGGGGTCTGAAGGGTCCTAGCGGCCGTTGTTCGAAGGCTGGTCTCGCGTCCGGGATCGCCGCCTGGGCAAGCCGGAAGCCCTGAAAGGGGAGTTATCCGGCTGGTGGTCTCGCCGCATCACGGGCGCGCGTCGGTTGGTTTATCGCGTTCAAGGTAAAGCAGGTTTCGATCAGCGGATCGAGATACTCATGTGCCGTAACCATTAAGCATAGGGCGAACCCGCCGAGGCCTCATTCGCTGGTTACCGCGGTAAGTGACCGGAAGTGGACTGACCCCAGCGACTTGCCCACTTGCCGTCCCAGGATAACAATCGTCCCGGGACGGAAAAGGGCCGAAGGACATGAACTTCGAATTCTCGGATGAGTTGATCCAACTCCGGGACCAGGCGCGGCGGTTTCTGGCTGATCGCTGCCCGCCATCCGTGCCTCGGCGCATCCTGGACACTGATGAGCCCTACGCCGCCGACCTGTGGCGCTCGATCGCCGAGATGGGCTGGACCGGTGCCGCGATTCCCGAGGAATACGGCGGCGTCGGGCTCGGCCGCCTCGCGGTGTGCGTGCTGGCCGAGGAACTCGGCCGGGCGGTGGCGCCGGTGCCGTTTTCGTCATCGGTGTATCTGGCAACCGAGGCGATCATGCTGTTCGGATCGGAGCAGCAGAAGCAGGCGTGGCTGCCGAAGCTGGCGACGGGCGAGATCATCGGGACGTTCGCGCTGGCGGAGCGTCCCGGATCATCCGATCCGGCGAAGCTTGCGGCCTCGGTGGCCGGCGGCCGCCTGACGGGGACGAAGCTCGCGGTGCCGGATGGGGACATCGCGGACATCGCCATTGTCGCGGTCAACGGCGGCGGTGGCGCCTGGCTGCATGTTGTGGATCTGCGAGGTGCCGGGGTAACGCGGGAGACCGTCGTTACGTTCGATCCGACGCGATCCCATGCGCGCATCGAATTCTCGGGTGCATCGTCGGAGCCGCTGCCGGGTAGTTCGGGCGCCGATACGGTGCGCACGCTGCTTGATTACGCTGCCGTGCCGATGGCGTTTGAGCAGGTGGGCGGTGCCCAGGCCGCCCTGGACATGGCAAACGCCTACGCGAAGGAACGTTTCGCCTTCGGCCGGCCGATCGGATCGTTCCAGGGCATCAAGCACAAGCTTGCCGATATGTATATACAGGTCGAACTGGCCCGATCCAACGCTTATTACGGCGCCTGGGCGGTTCATACTTCGGCTGCCGAGCTGCCGATCGCGGCATCGGTGGCGCGGATTGCCGCTTGCGAGGCGGGCTGGTTCGTTACGAAGGAGAATATCCAGACCCATGGCGGGATGGGGTTCACCTGGCAGATGGATTGCCACCTGTATTACCGCCGAGCGAAACTTCTCAGTCTGGCACTGGGTGGATCGCGGGAGTGGAAGCACCGGCTGGTCAACGAACTGCGCGCCCGCAACACTATCGGCATGGAAGCAGCATAAGATGGATTTCGAAGACACACCGGAAGAAGCAGCATTCCGAGCGGAGGCGCGCAGTTTTCTTGATGCGAATGCGGAACGGCGGAAGCCGGGGGCGGTGGAGGGGTATCGGCGTGGCCAGGATGCGCCAGGTGCGATGGAGCGTGCGAAAGACTTCCAGCGCCGTAAGTATGACGCGGGATTCGTCGGTATTCACTGGCCGGTGGAATGGGGTGGTCGCGGTGGGACGCCGATCCAGCACGTCATCTACAACCAGGAAGAGGCGAAATACGATGTCCTGACTGGCATTTTCGGCATCGGCATTTATCTGGCCCAACCGACGATCTGCACCTGGGGAACGCCAGAACAACGCGAACGGTTTGTGAAGCCGGCGATGCGGGCAGACGAAGTCTGGTGCCAGTTGTTCAGCGAACCAGGCGGTGGATCTGATCTGGCCGCGTTACGAACGCGCGC
>JAQGHW010000268.1 GCA_028291505.1 Rhodopila sp.
CGGCAGCAGTGCTCGGCGCAGCTTAACATTGTCGAAAGGGGGATGCAGGTGATTGAACACGATGACACCGATCACCCCGTACGGGTCGTTCGTCTCGACACGGATACCGGCATCGCGTCGCAGCAGCGGCACCAGGTCGATCAACGGCTGCTCGACCCAGTCGATCTCGCCCGACTGCAAGGCCGCGGCTGCGGTGGCTGGATCGGGCATTATGGTCCACTCCACCCGCTCGATGCGCGCCACCTTCCCTCCGGCGGTAAAGCTCGGCGGCTCCTGGCGGGGCTGGTATCCCGGGAACCGCGCATAAACGGCGCGCGAGCCGGAGATCCATTCGTTGCGGACAAAGCGGAAGGGACCGCTGCCGACGATCTCCTCGATTTGCTTGAATGGGTCCGTCCTGGCGATCCGTTCCGGCATGACGAAGCAGCCATTGCCGGCCAGGGCGAAGGGCAGCAACGGGAACGCTTTGGTCAGCCGCAGCTCGAAGCGCCGGTCGTCGAGCGCGCTGAGCCCAGCAAGGCGCGCAGCAAGGATCTGGCCGAACGCATCCCGCTTGCTCCAACGCGCGATGGACGCGACGCAGTCGGTCGCGCGGACCGGTTCGCCATCGTGGAACGCAAGCCCGTCGCGCAAGGTGAAGCGCCACGTCAGCTGATCATCCGACTGTTCATGGCCCGCGCACATCTGCGGGCGCGGCTGCTGATCGGTGTTCAGGCCATAAAGAGTGTTCCACACGAGATAGGCGTGGTTGCGCGTCACGTTCGCGGTTGTCCAGATCGGATCGGGACTGGTCAGGTTCGCCTGCGGCACGAAGCGCAACGTGCGTGCCGCCGCGCCCTGGGCGAGGGCGGGGTGCGGCAACACGGCCTGGGCGTAACTCGCTGCGGCAGTAAGCAAGGTCCTGCGTTTCACGTGCTTTCCTTCAACATGGGGCCGCGACCGGCTTGCGTTGAACGGCACAAGCTAAGCAGTGATCCGTTGAACGAGCCAGAAGTGTCTGGAACAACGTGCCACTGCCTCATCGGTCATAGCAGGGCTTCATCCGGCCAGGCAGAGCGCGGCACCCATCCAGTGTTGGCATGATCGACCGAACCCTGCTTAGTTCGATGATCCTGCCAAACACCAACCCGATCGGAGAGGCCCATGCAATTCGACGACCCGGCGCTGCTCGCCGCGTTCCGCGACACAGAGCCGCTGGAGACGATCTGCCGCGGCGCTGGAATTTCCGTCGAGCAGTTCTCGGCCGCGCGCGATTCCTATCTGCGGCGCCGCGCGACTCTCGCCGATCAGATCATCACCGCGTCGGTCGGCGGGCTGGTAGAGATCAAACGAGACCGGGCAGGCGTTCCGCACATTTATGCGGACAGCACGCCCGATCTGTTCTTCGGTCTGGGCGTAGCGATGGCGCAGGATCGGCTGTGGCAGATGGACCGGCTGCGCCGGCGCGCGCTTGGCAGGCAGGCGGAGATCCTGGGTCCGGGATATGTCGCGAGCGACATCGCACATCGGACGGTCGGGATTGACCAGATCGCCGATCGCGACGCTGCGGCGATGGACGACGCAACCCGGCGGATCGTCGATGCGTTCGTCGGCGGAATTAATCGCCAGATCGCGGTCGCCAGGACGGCCCTGCCGATCGAATTCGAACTGCTGGACTATGATCCGGAGAATTTCACCGTCCGCGACATTGTGGCGATCGGCCGTGGCATCTGGTGGTCGCTAAACGGACGCATCGACCGGCTGGCCGCCGCGGAGGTCGCGCGCATGCTGCCGACCGATGCACTGCGAACGCTCTATTTGACCCCCGAAGCGTCGGAGAACCTAGTCGTCCCTCCTGCATCACTGGACGCACGCGGCGGGTCATGGCCTGCGGGGACGGATGACACGACCGGCAGCAACAACTGGGCGCTGAACGGCGCACATACCGGCTCCGGTCATCCGCTGCTCTGCGGCGATCCGCACCAGCCGTTCTGGGTGCCATCGAGCTGGTATGAGTTCGCGCTGCACGGCCCCGAGGACCACGCGGCCGGCGCCGGCCACCCCGGGCTTCCGGGCCTGTGGTGGGGCAGTAACGGCGTGACCGCCTGGGGGATCACCAACAACGCCGCCTCAACCCGCGATCTGTACCGCGAGACGCTGCATCCGGACGACAGGCAGCGCTACCGCGACGGCGATGACTGGCGCAGTTTCGACGAACGGCGGGTGACGATCCCGGTCCGTGGCGCGGTGCCACACTCACTCGTCATCCGCTCGACCATTCGCGGGCCGGTGGTGAACGAGCTGATCCCGCCAATCGCCCCGGAGGGCGATCCGCCGCTGTCCCTGCGCTGGGTCGGCGCCGAGCACCTGGATGACATGCGGGCGATGATCGCTGTCTCCCGTGCGCGGGACTGGCCGGGATTCCGTGCGGCCTTGCGCGACTGGAGCGTCGCCGTGTTCAATTTCGTCTATGCCGACGCCAGTGGCAACATCGGTTACCAGATGGCCGGTCGCATCCCGCGGCGCGGCAGGATGACCTACGGTTTCCGAGACGCGGGCAACCCGGTGGACCAATGGCAGGGCAGCATACCGTTCGACGACCTGCCGCACAGCTTCAACCCCGCGCGCGGTTATGTCGCGAGCGCGAACCAGCGGATCGTGGCGCCGGATGCCAGGCAGCCGATCTACGGGGCCTACTCGCAGGGGCATCGTGGCGTGCGCATCGACCAGGCATTCGCAGCCAACCTGGCGATGGACCGCGCAGCGAACATCCGCTTCCAGAACGACGTCAAGAGCTGCCGGGCCGAGCGCCTGTGTCCTCATATCGTGCGGTATCTGGCTGGCAGTCCGGACCCGGATGTCGCCATCGCCGCTGCCCTGCTGACCGGATGGGACTACGCCTACGATCTGGCGAGCGCCGCCCCCACGCTATTCGAAACGTTCATGGCGCAGTGGCAACGCTCGGTGTTAGCCGAGAACCTGCCGGAACGACTGCTTGATCTTGCGGCA
>JAQGHW010000282.1 GCA_028291505.1 Rhodopila sp.
AACAGGAAGACGGTTACGCCGTGTCGAATGGTCTGGCGTGGTCGCCCGATGGGCGCATCATGTATCACTCCGATTCGACCGCGGGCATCATCGAGGCATGGGATTTCGATCCGGCTACCGGCGGCCGCACCGCCCACCGTATCCTGGCGACGCTGACGAATGAGGATGGGCGTCCCGATGGCGCGGCCACCGACGCGACCGGCAATTACTGGTCCGCGGGTCCGTCGGCTGGATGCCTCAACTGCTTCAGTCCAGCCGGCGAACTGCTGCGCAAATGGGCGTTCCCGGTGCCCGGTCCGACGATGCCCTGCTTCGCCGGCGACGCGTTGTATGTGACCTCCCTGCGTGAGGGGAAATCAGCCGAGATATTGGCCAAATTCCCGACACTCGGCGGCCTGTTCCGAGCCAAGGCGCCCGCCGTGGGGGCGCCGGTCGGTGTGTTCGCCGATCAATAGGGGTTGTAACGCGGCGGCGGAGGCGGATAGTTGGGCTGCTGGTATTGGGGCGCCGGGCGTTCCGGGGTGGTCGCCGCACCGCCAACGGCGCCGAGCGCTCCGCCGGCAAGACCGCCCACCACGGCACCGCTGCCGCCACCGGCTATTCCGCCGATCGCGGCACCCGCCCCCGCGCCCAAAAGCCCTCCGCCGACCGCGCGCTGGCCGGGACTATAGGGATCGGTGCAGGCGGTAAGCGATAACGCCAACCCGATCGCCAACGCGCATGGTGCAACAAAACGCTTCATCGAGAAATATCCTCGTTGCTGTAACGATATGCGTGATATGGGGGCTAATCATGGCGACGCTGAGGCGCCCTGTCGTCACGAAGCGGTGAAGTGACGCCAGCGATTCCACAGCAGCCGAAGTTGCGGAACCCCCTACGTCATTACGGGTTCCACACGTTAGCTGTGATGGACGCCAGGAACCGGGCGACCGCGCCCCGAAGCCGTTACGAAGCCGAATGTGGCGACGCGGCGGCCTGCTGCGAGTGCGTGCGGTCGGCCAGACCGCCGCATTGCATCCGCGGCTGGCTAAGATGAGATGGGACCATTCCGCGAACGCAGGGTCTTGCTCAGGAAATCGCGCGAAGCCGGGGTTTCTCCGGCAGCGTATCGGCGCGATCCAGGTGGTTCAGGAACACGGTGCAGAACCGGCCCGCGGTGTTGGCGGTGACTTTTTCGTTGAGCGCCTGCCAGCGTTCGCGGCGCTCCTCCAACTCCATGCAAAGGCCGATGTGCATCGCCTCGGCAATCTCATCGGAATCGTAAGGATTGACAATCAGCGCTTCGGTCAGCTCCTCAGCCGCGCCGGCGAAGCGGGACAGGATCAGGACCCCTGGATCTTCGGGGTCCTGTGCCGCGACGTACTCCTTCGCGACCAGGTTCATGCCATCGCGCAGCGGCGTAACGACCGCAAGACGCGACAACCGGAAAAACCCCGCCAGCGTATCACGCTTTACCGCTCGGGTCATGTAGCGCAGCGGTGTCCAATCGAACTCGGAATATCGGCCATTCGTATCTCCCACGATACGATCTAGCTCACGTCGCAGGCGCTGATAGGCGCCCTGTTCCTCACGCGATCGCGCCGCGACCTGAAGAAAGCTGACCTGCCGGCGATGCTGCGGATAATTGGCGAAGAAGCGGCCGATCGCCTCGAACCTGTTGATCAGCCCTTTGGAATAATCCAGCCGATCCACGCCGATCGCCAGGCCGCCCTTGCTCAGGCTGTCGCGCAGCAGGCGGGCATCCGAACCGGCGGCGGCGACGACCGCCTGTTGCGCGAAGGCACCGGCATCGATGCCGATCGGATCAGAGATAACCCGCACAGTGTGGCCGCGCCAGACGAAGCGACCGTCCGAATCCGCATGAATGCCGAAATTCTCGGTGACACAGTCGAGAAAGGCTGTGCGGTAGGTCCGTGTGTGGAACCCGACGACGTCATAAGCGCACAGACTTGTCAGCAACTCCGCCGACCGTGGCAGGGCGTTGAAGATCGAAGGTGGCACGAACGGGGTGTGGAGGAAGAAGCCGATGCGGTTGGTGATACCCAGGGCGCGCAATTCAGCCGCCAGCGGGATCATGTGGTAGTCATGCACCCAGATCATGTCGTCCGGCCGCAGCAGCGGCAGCAGCGAGGATGCGAACTGGCGGTTGACCGCGCGATAGCCGTCATAGTCGTCGGACGCGAAATCGATCAGGCCCAGGCGGAAATGCAGCAGCGGCCAAAGCGCCCCATTGGAGAAGTTGACATAAAATGCACGATAATCCGCCTCGGTCAGATCGATGGTCGCGTAGGTAATGCCTTCGGACCGCTGGATGTGTGTGGTCCCCGATCCGCGGGTCGATCGACGGCCGCTCCAGCCGAACCATAGCGATCCAGGTTGCAACGCATCGGCCAGTGCAACCGCAAGGCCACCTGCCTTGGCACCACGTTCGGATGGAAGTGGTACCCTGTTCGAAACGACGACCAGCCGCGCCATAAGTCAGCACCTCCCCGCTGTTTTCAATCGACCTCCAGGCGGAGCCCGTTGCTGACTACCTAACGCAAACCAAGCGGCGCGGTGGCGATGGTGCGGTCACATCGCTGTGAAGGTGGTGAATTAGGCGGCTTGATGAACGAGTTCGCCGCAAAAAAACCCGATCCGGTCCGCATGTTTGACCGCAGAGCAAAGCCGGGAGCTACCTGACCATGCGTATAGCCCAGATCGCACCACTGACGGAATCCGTTCCGCCGCGCACCTACGGCGGCACCGAACGGGTGGTATCGTACCTGACGGAGGAATTGATGGCGATGGGGCACGATGTGACCTTGTTCGCCAGTGGCGATTCCATAACAAGCGCGAAACTCGAATCCGCATGGCCGTGCGCGCTGCGGTTCGATGCGACCCTGCGGGACGCCATGGCGCCGCAGATGCTGCTGATGGAAAAAGTCTATCAGATGGCGCAAGAATTCGATGTTCTGCATTGTCACCTCGATTATTGGCCGTTCTCGCTGCTCAGCCGCCAGCCGACGCCGTATATGACGACATTGCATGGCCGTCTCGACCTGCCGGAATTGACGCGGATCTACGATTGCTTCGAAGACGCGCCGCTGGTCTCGATTTCCGATGCGCAACGCCGCCCGCTGCCGCGCGGGAATTTCATCGGCACCGTGCATCATGGTCTGCCGCCGAACCTGCTGACCCCCCAGTCGGGGCCACGCGACTATCTGGCTTTCCTGGGCCGCATCTGTCCCGAGAAGTCCCCGGATCGCGCCATCCGCATCGCTCGGGCGGCCGGCCTGAAGCTGAAGATCGCCGCCAAGGTCGACCGGGTGGACCGTGAATATTTCGAAACGACGATCCGGCCGCTGATCGATGGCGACCAGATCGAGATGATCGGTGAGATCGGCGATGCCGAGAAGCCCGGTTTCCTGAGCGGTGCAAAGGCGCTGCTGCTGCCGATCGACTGGCCCGAACCGTTCGGGCTGGTGATGATCGAGGCGATGGCCTGTGGCACGCCCACCATCGCCTTCCCAGCCGGGTCCGTGCCGGAGGTGATCGACCACGGCCTCACCGGCTACATCGTGCACGACGAAGGGGCGGCCGTCGGCGCCGTGTCGCGGCTTGATCGCCTGTCCGCCGCCGCCATCCGCGACCGTTTCGAGACCCGCTTCACCGCCAGGCGCATGGCCGAGGACTACGTGGCGCTGTATCGCCGCATGGCGGTGAAATCCCGCCCGGCGCTGCGTGTGGTGACCTGACCCCACCTCACACCCGAACCGGCAAAGCCAGTCTGGTCAAACCGCAGCGGTTCCGCTTCACTGGCCGTCCGAAACGACGGCCAGAAGGGGAACCGCGCCATGGAAGCGGGGCAGGAATACGATTTTATCATCGTCGGGGCTGGATCAGCCGGCTGCGTGCTGGCCAACCGCCTGAGTGCCAATCCCAGCCACCGCGTCCTGCTGCTGGAGGCCGGCGGCAAGGACACCGATCCCTGGATCCACATCCCGGCCGGGTTCTACCGCAACATCTACAACCCCAAAGTGGCGTGGTATTTTGAGACCGAACCGGTGCCCGAGATGCACAACCGCCGGATTTCCTGGCCACGCGGGAAGGTGCTGGGCGGGTCGTCCTCGATCAACGGCCTGATCTACATCCGCGGCCAACGCCAGGATTTCGACCTGTGGCGCCAGCTAGGCAACGGCGGTTGGTCGTACGACGACGTGCTGCCGTATTTCCGCAAGGCCGAACACCAGGAGCGCGGGGCCGACGACTATCATGGGCAGGGTGGTCCGCTGGGCGTGTCCGACCTGAAGACCGATCATCCGCTGCACGACGCGTTTATCGCCGGCGCGCAGGAGGCCGGGTACCCTTACAACGCCGACTTCAACGGCGCGGCTCAGGAAGGCGTTGGCCCGTTGCAGTTGACGGTCAGGGGACGCCGCCGTTCATCCGCCGCGGTGGCCTATCTGAACCCCGTCAAGTCGCGCCCGAACCTGACGATCGAGGTCCTCGCGCTGACGCACCGGGTCCTGATGGAGAGCCAGCGCGCGGTCGGGGTCGAATACAGCCAGAACGGCACGCTGCATCAGGCGAAGGCGAAGAATGAGGTGCTGCTGTGCGGCGGATCCATCAACTCGCCGCAGATCCTGCAACTGTCGGGCATCGGGCCGGGTGCGTTGCTGCAGTCGCTGGGTATCGAGGTCAGGCACGACCTGCCGGGCGTCGGCGAGAACCTGCAGGACCATATCGGCGGCCGCATCATCAACCGCTGCGTCGATGGCACGGTGACAATGAACGAAATCTACCACAACTGGCTGCGCCGGCTCTATGCGGGCGCCGAATGGATCTTCGCGCAGAAGGGCCCATTGATGACCGGCGCCGGGCCGATCGGGCTGTTCGTGAAGACCCGGCCGGAACTGGATAGTCCGGACGTGCAATACCAGTTCCTCGCCGGCAGCGCGGAGAAGACCGGCGATCCCATGCATCGCTTCCCCGGCTGCACCATGGTTGCAATCCCGTGCCGCCCGGAAAGCCGCGGCTGGCTGCGCATCCAGTCGCCTGATCCGGCCAAGCCGCCGGCGATGCAGCCGAATTATCTGTCCACTCAGCGTGACCGCGACACCATTGTCGCCGGCCTGCGGGTGACCCGGCAGATCTTCGCCACCGCCAGCATGCAGCGCTATTGCAAGGAAGAGATCTACCCGGGGCCGAAGGCGCAGACCGACGAGCAACTGCTGGAGCATGTTCGCGCGACCGCCGGCACGACGTTCCACCAGACCAGCACCTGCATGATGGGGCCTGGCCCGAAGTCGGTCGTCGACACCGACCTGAAAGTGAAGGGGATGCAGGGGCTGCGGGTGATCGACGCCTCGATCATGCCGACGGTGGTCTCGGGCAACACCAATGCTACGGTCATCATGATCGCGGAAAAGGGGGCGGACATGATCCTGCGGGCAGCATGAGTTTGGAGCAGGCATTCGCCGGCAAGGTCGCCCTGGTGACCGGGTCGGGCAAGAATATCGGGCGCACGATCGCCTTGGACCTCGCGGCGCGCGGGGCATCGCTGGTGATCAACGGGCGCAGCGACCGGACGGCGGTCGAGGACGTCGTGGACGAAATCAACGCGGCGGGCGGCCAGGCGATCGGTTGCCTGGCGGACGTGTCCGACCCGGATGAGACTCAGGCCATGGTCGAGGCAGCCGTCGCGGCGTTCGGCGGGATCGACGTCCTGGTCAGCAACGCCGGTCTGCGCCGGCAGACTCCATTCCTGGAGATGTCGCTGGCCGAGTGGCGGCAGATCCTGTCCGTTGCCCTGGATGGCGCCTTCATCCTGGCGCGCGCCGCGGTGCCGCACATGCTGGGCCGCGGCGGTGGCGCGATTATCGCGCTGTCGGGGATTTCCACCCATGTGGGGACGCCAAACCGCTGTCACGTTTCCGCATCGAAGGCGGGGTTGGAGGGATTGATGCGGGCGCTCGCCGTGGAACTGGCGCCGCACTTGATCACCTGCAACACCGTGGCACCGGGCGCTGTCGACACGGTCCGGGGTGCGTCAGCGGGCGCGCTGCCGAAGGGGCTGTCCGACGGTGGCATCCCGCTGGGACGGAAAGCGGCGGTTTCGGAAATATCCGCCGCGGTGCGCTTTCTGGCCGGCCCCGACGGGCGCTACATCACCGGGCAGACCCTGCATGTGAACGGCGGCGCTTTCCTGGGAGGATAAACCAGGCCGCGGCTGCCAGAGCCCCTGGTGCGATGTGCCCGGTGGACGAGGGTGGGGCAGGGGACACAGGAGGGCGCCGAAATGTGCCGCTTGCCTTGCGTCGCCCAGCATGGTCCAAGGCGCGGGATCAAGCACTGGCGATACATCCATGACCGATTCCCTGCCTGATCCCGCCGACACCGATGAACGCATCCTGATCCTGGATTTCGGTAGCCAGGTCACTCAGTTGATCGCCCGCCGCCTGCGCGAGTCAGGTGTCTACTGCGAAATCTGGCCGTTCAACGCCGATGCCGACCGCATCACGCAATGGAACCCGCGCGGCATCATCCTGTCCGGCGGTCCAGCCTCGGTGCATGAAGTCGTGGCTCCCCTCGCACCGCCCGTGGTGTTCGACATCGGCGTCCCGGTCCTGGGCATCTGCTACGGCGAACAACTCATGTGCCATCAGCTCGGTGGCGCCGTGGAACCCTCCGACCATCGCGAATTCGGCCGGGCCTACGTCGAGGTCGCCGACGATTGCGCCTTGTTCCACGGGGCCTGGGCGAAGGACAGCCGCGAGCAGGTCTGGATGAGCCACGGCGACCGGGTCACGCGCTTGCCGCCCGGATTCCGGGTCGTCGCCACCAGCGAAGGCGCGCCATTCGCCGCCATCGCCGATGATGCCCGCCGCTTCTACGGCGTGCAGTTCCATCCGGAGGTCGTGCACACCCCGCACGGCGCGCAGCTTCTGCGCAATTTCACCCACGGTGTCGTCGGCCTGTCCGGCTCCTGGACCATGGCCGGCTTCCGCGCCACCGAGATCGCCCGACTCCGAACCCGGGTCGGCAGCGGGCGGGTGATCTGCGGATTGTCCGGCGGGGTGGATTCCTCGGTTGCCGCGGTGCTGATCCATGAGGCGATCGGCGAGCAGCTGACCTGCATCTTCGTCGATCACGGCCTGCTGCGGCAGAACGAGGCGGAGGAGGTGGTGGCAACGTTCCGGGACCGTTTCAACATCAAGCTGGTGCACCGCGATGCCTCCGATCTGTTCCTTGGCGCGCTGGAGGGGGTTACTGATCCAGAAACGAAGCGCAAGACGATCGGCCGGCTGTTCATCGAGGTGTTCGAGGAAGAAGCCGCGAAAATCGGCGGCGCGGACTTCCTGGCGCAAGGCACACTGTACCCAGACGTAATCGAAAGCGTCAGCATCACCGGCGGCCCGTCCGTTACCATAAAGTCGCATCACAATGTCGGTGGCTTACCGGAACGAATGCGCATGAAGCTCGTCGAACCGTTACGCGAACTCTTCAAGGACGAAGTCCGCGTGCTCGGCCGGGAACTCGGCATGCCAGAAACGATCGTCGGGCGGCATCCGTTCCCCGGCCCCGGGCTGGCGATCCGGATCCCGGGCGCGATCTCCCGCGAGAAGGCCGATCTGCTGCGCAAGGTGGATGCGATCTACCTCGAGGAAATTCGCGCCGCCGGGCTGTACGATGCGATCTGGCAGGCGTTTGCCGTTCTGCTGCCGGTTCGGACTGTCGGTGTAATGGGCGACGGACGAACCTACGACATGGCTTGCGCGCTGCGGGCGGTCACCAGCACGGACGGCATGACAGCCGACGTCTATCCGTTCGAGATGGCGTTCCTGACCCGCGTCGCCGGACGCATCGTCAATGAGGTGCGCGGTGTAAACCGGGTCACCTACGACATCACCAGCAAGCCGCCGGGGACAATCGAGTGGGAGTGAAAGGGAGTACCGTGGAGTAGTATCGGATAGCAAAGAACACTCGGGCGAATCCTAGGCTATCGATAGTAGTCGATAGAGTCTAAGCGACCCGCAGATCTGCCGCTCCGTCGGGCGCCTCCCCGCTCTTCGAATGGCGCCCATACGCCGATTACTGCTCCTTCTTGAACAAATCCTGGAAGATGAGCTGGCCCCAAATGCGGCCGCGTGCGTGCACCAGCGCGCCACCTTCGTTGAGCTTTCCCAGCTTGACGGGTGCGAACCCGAGTTGTTTGGCCAAGGCCGCCACGGGAGCGGTCGCGTCCTCGTCGTCGCTCGACAGAAAGACGACCCGGTGGCCGCCCTCGACGATCGGATCGGCAGCCAGGGTGGCCGCAATCAGGTGATTGAAACCTTTCACGAATTTGGCGCCGGTGAACGCCTTCGCGACGAAGGCGGAGGACGGGAGACCGTCCAGTTCTTCTAGGGGGACTAACGCGTTCATCGCGTCGATGACCGTCTTGCCTTTCCAG
>JAQGHW010000345.1 GCA_028291505.1 Rhodopila sp.
AACTGGCCGCACTGGCGAACTATACGACCAGCCAGTTCGGCTTCCGCCAAGGCAACGTCAGGCCGGAGCAGATCCGCAAGCAGCGGGGACCGGAGCCGAACCGGGCGGACAAACCGGCGTCATAGAAGCCCGCGAGCACGGGCTTGCGGGTGGGCCCGTTGGCATGGAGGTCACCGGGCAAGGGGTCGGCGTTGAAATCGAGACCGTTCATTCTTCCTTCATCTTTATCACTGAGAAGCAGGAGCGCCACGAAGGGCTGAGGAGGGTGGCCGTGCTTGAGCATCAAGACCTGACGGAACGCATTATCGGAATGGCGATCGAGGTGCATCGTAAAACTGGTCCAGGATTGCTGGAATCAGTCTACGCCGCGTGTATGTGCTTCGAACTGGAACGAGCCGGCATCCCGTTGCTGCGACAGGTGACCATTCCCGTTGTCTATAAAGGCTTCAAAATCCCGTTGGGGTTCCGGGCCGACATCCTCGTGGCGGAAACCGTTATTCTGGAGATCAAAGCAGTCCCGGCGTTTGTTCCGGCGCACGAGGCGCAGTTGCAGACCTATCTCCGCATGAGCGGTATTCCCGTCGGCCTTCTGCTGAATTTCCATGCGATCAGACTCAAGGACGGCCTGCGGCGATTCGTAGGTTGATAAGTTCTCGTCTCAGCGGCCCTTCGTGGCCCTCCACGCCCTCCGTGTTGAAGATCCGTCGCTTGCAACACGGGGGAACGTCGAATGGCAGGTGAACAATCAGCGCAGCCCGGGCTCGCTCCGAGGACTCGGCCTATCCGAGAGCATCTCTTGAACGTTCGGGTAAGCTATTCCGCGGCGGGCTTTTCCGAAGCGGGCTTGTCCTCGGGCGGCTTCGCCCCGGCGGTGGCGGGCGCGACATCCGCGGCCGGATGGTCGGACACCG
Organism: Rhodopila sp.; assembly: GCA_028291505.1. Classification (GTDB taxonomy): domain Bacteria; phylum Pseudomonadota; class Alphaproteobacteria; order Acetobacterales; family Acetobacteraceae; genus Rhodopila. Next base: position 912 of record JAQGHW010000345.1, read on the forward strand.
TCTCGGGCCGCACCGGCGCGTTCTTCGCGATCGCCCCGGTCATCGGAATGAAAAACACACCGATGTCCCGGCGTGAATGGATCTTCCCTTCGGTATCCTTCGTATAGACGTAAAGCACCTGCCCGCGCTTGAACGGCTGACCGATGGGAATGATCAACCTCCCGCCCGCCTTTAGCTGCTTGAACAGGTCGGGCGGCGCGAACGTTGCGGCACACGTGACGATGATGATGTCGAAGCCGCCCTCGACCTCCGGCCAACCGTAATAACCGTCACCCACCCTGCTGTGGACGTTTCCATATCCGATCGGCGCGAAGATCTTGCCCACGGCCTTGCCGAGCGGCTCGATGATCTCGATCGAGTATGCGGTCTTGACGATCCGCGACAACAGGCTGCTCTGAAATCCACTGCCGGTGCCGATCTCCAGCGTTACGTCGCCGGGTTTCGGCTTGCAGACCTGAGTCATGTAAGCCTGGCCCAGATAATCCGACAGCGCCGACCCGTAGCCTAGCGCCCACGGCTTCGGGTTGTCCTCGTACGCATCGCCTGGCGTCGCTCGGTGTTCGGGGTAGTCGTAGTGGTAGTACTCCCGTGGCACCGCCTCGAACGCCGCCATCACCGCGGGGTCGGCGGATCCCAGATGGTCCTTCAGGTATGCCTCGATCCGCTTCAACGCGATCGGCTTGCGCTTCTGGATCGCATCGAACTGCGCGTCGGTCAGGCTGACCGGACGGCCGGACTCACGCATTGCCTGCTCATACGCCGCCCTCGTCCAGACGGGAGCCGCCCGCACATGACCGGGGACGACGATGCTGGGCAGAACCGAGGCGGAAACGGCGGCGGAAATTACTCCGCGGCGGGTGATGGTGCTGGGATATCGTGCCAAACCGAACTTTTCCTCATCGCCGGAAATGTAACCAAGGCGATTCCATAAAGGATCGCCGCGCACAAAAGAACCCTGCTGAAGCCGGATTCGCGCGCAATCAGGTTCGCGAGCGGCGTCGCCACAACGGAGAAGGCTCCGTTCAGACCCCACGCCCAGGGCAGGAATCCGCCGGTCCCCGCTCGGTTCAGCCCCAACGGGAACGGCAACCCCAGAGCCACCGATAGCGGCGCGATCAGCAGGAGCAAAAGACCGGACCGAGCGAAAAACGGCCAGGCGAGGGTGGCCAGGATCAGCGGCTGCAGGAACAACAACACCGCGGCGCACCAGACCAGCACCGCCGCCGCCACCATCGCCATGCCCTGCCGTGGCCGGGCCGCGAAGCGTTCGGAAACCACGCTGCCCAGGCCGGAGAACACCAGCATCCCGGTCAGCACGATGGCAAAGCCATTCGTCCGGTCACCCAGCCAGAAGCTGGCTTTTTCGATGAGATAGATTTCGATGAACAGGAAACCCAAGGCCAGGGCAGGGAAATACACCACCGCCCGCGCCACCCCCGCCTGTGGCGTTCGGATGCGCCCGGGGGCGGCGAGCGGCACCAGCAGCACCAGCACGGCAATCACCACCGCCTGCGCCAGGACCGCCAGGTTGACCAGAGCGCCGACCTCGGCCTGCGGCAGGATTTCCAGTCGCTTCAGGATGGTGCCGATCCGGTCCAGCCGCAGCACGGCGTAGAAGAACGGCTTGTCCAACGTGATCGGCGACAGGTTGAACTGATCCCGCGACGGCGACGGCTGCCCGGACAGGACCGCCTGAGCCTCATCGGCGATCGCATCATCGGGACCGTTGTCGGAGACCTCACCTTTGTCGAACGACACCGCGGGCAGGTCATTGTAGATCGCTGCGCGCGCCTTCGCCACGTCGAGGCCGGGATACCAGGAAACGTCGAACGACCGGTCGTCGCAGAATTTGCGCACGGCGGCGATCCGAACGTCGGACCAGCCGTCGCGGGAGACCAGGATGCGGACGTTCCAGGCGGAACGATAGACGACGACGTGCGCCGGCGGGTCGTCGATGCCGGCTGCCAGCAGCGCGGCACGGACCGTGGAGAGCATCCGCAGCGCATAGACCGGGAAATCGCGGATCGAGACCGGAATCGACACTATTCCATTCGGCGCCAGGAGATGCAGGTAGGACACGATCGCCTCCCGGCTGAACGCCGTCGCGTTGGTTTCCGCCGCGTCCAGGAAATCGGCCGACAGATCCACCACGTCGTAAACGTCGCGGCCAGGAGCGGCCAGCGGCCCGGACCCGACGACATCGACGTTGGGCAACGGGTCGAGCGGCATCACCGGATCGAGACCCACGCGCATGATGCGCAGCAGTTCCGGCTCCGGTTCCAGCACGCGGACCCGGGAGGCACCCAGCCGCAAGGCCTCGGCGGTTCGAAAACCACCGGATGCGCCTGCCAGCATCACCCGCGCGTGCGGAATAAGTTGATAGGGCAACGCGTCCAGCGCGGCGGCCGCATAGCCGGACAGGATTGGCCGCTGGTTCGGCAGCGCGGCGATCCGGTTGCCATCGCGATACAGCCCGTAGCTGCGCGGCGGTCCCTCCACCCCCAGCATTCCGGCGTTGTTGGAAATGTCGGTATCCACCCGTTCGGTGAAGTCGTCGAGCAACGCGTAATCGCCGCGCGGCGTGTTCACCGACGCAACGATCTTCGCATCGGGCGTGTGCAACGGTGCGTAGATCGCCTTGAAATCGTTGTAGGCCGCCTCGTCATCCAGCAGCAGCACCGCTTCGGCCGCACCAAGCGCCAGGATCGCGGCCAGCAGCGCCTTGAAACGATACGCGCCTCCGATGAACAGCGCCGCCAACGCCAGCGGGATCAGCAACAGTGGGACGAGGCGGAAAGCATGCAGGACATACATCGCCGCGAGGACGCTGGCCGCCCCTGCCCCGGCGCCGGTCAGATCGAACGCATAGACCCGGCCGATGCGGTCGGCGTAGCGCACGAAACTGAGGCTGATGAACAATCCGGCGAGGAAGAAGAACGGCAGCAACGCGGCGTAGTAACCGGCGATATTCCAGATCTGTGGCTGCCAGGTTGCCTGATTCTGCAATTGCAGCGGGTTGAACGGATTGGTGGTGGTGAAGTGGTAGCCAACCGCTGCCGTCAGCACCAGCGCCGCCGGCAGCGCGGCCATCAACATCGGCGCCCGGCTGGCGAAGGCGTCACGCCACAGCGCCAGGACCACGCCGCTGAGCGCGAAGCCCACCATCACGATCGAGATGACCCAATAACCATACTCGGACCACTTCGCGACGGCGAAATAGCGGGTCAGTGCCGTCTCGTATCCGACGGTCGCGAGCGAGACGAGAAACAGTGGAATGAATGTCACCGCCAGACGAACCGTTCGAGAAAGCGTTCCGTCACGTTGTTGAAACGCACTGGCTCGTCAACGAACAGCGCATGTCCGGCGTCACTGAATATGTCCATTTGGGTATCGGGACGGTTCCGCACCAGGTTCTCCCCCTGCGCGACCCAACGCGGCCGAATGACGTACAGCAGGGGCACTTTGGTCGCGTAAATCGCGTCTCTCCAATACGATCGGGGTTCCGGGTAGGCCAGCAGCAGCCGGCTCGCGGCTTCCGGGGTGTGGAGGGCCGCCTGGGTCAGACGGTCCAGATACAGGGGTGGCTGCGGGTGATGAAACATCGCCCGCACGAACTGCTTCATCGCCGCGGCGTGGTTGGGCGCCGGACCGGCGCGCCGTGGCACGGGTTGATAGCTTGGCGGCGGTTCCTCCCCCACCGAGTTGTCAACCAGCACCAGACCGGCGAGACGATGGTCGCCCGCCACGTGGATGGACGCCAGCGTGTCCAGCACCCCCAGCGACCAGCCGATGACCACGACCGGCGGCGAGTCCAGATGGGCAATCAGTTCGGCAACGTCACGGCCGCGGCGCACCGGTTCGTAGCCGCCCTCGGGGACCGCGGAATCGCCCTGCCCACGCGGATCGAAGGCCACCACGTGGTAGCTGCGGGAAAACGCCATGATCTGCGGCATCCAGATCCACGCCGGCATGGTCCAGCCAGGGACGAAGACGAGGGTATGGGCCGAGGGTGGTCCCGCTTCGAGGTAATGCAGCCGAACGCCGTCGGAGGACAGGAAGAAGTGGTCGGTGACGTCAGCCGGCAATGCAAGGGTTGGCTCGACGGGCGGCGCCGTTCTCGTGTGGTGGGGCCGCACCGGGGACGCCGTCGTGCGGAGCCTCGCCAGGGACGGCTGTGCCGAAAGGCCGACCACGGTGAGGCCCAGCAACAGACTCGACGCCAGGAAGAACGTGTGACGCATGGCGCCAGAAGACCAGCAATGGGTCGCCGGTCAACTGGCATTTGAAGGGCGCGACGTTACTGCCTGCCGGTGTTACCCGAGAGATGCAACGACGATGTGGCATTGGAACGATCTCGACGATCGTGCCGCGGCTGGATCAGGCCGTCACGGCGCCTTGGGGGAGCGCTACAGCAACAGGTAGATCGTGAACGCGATCAGTGCCCAGAACGGCACGGAGATCAGCATCGCGACAGCGATCCCTTGCCCCGCGGTGGTCCGGTCATCATCCTGGGTCGCGTTGCTGTCGTAAGTTGCTGGCGGGCGGGCGGCCGCCTCATGCACCAGCCGAGGATCAATCAGCGCCGCCTCTGCCAATTGTGTGGCCATTACCGGGTTTCCTCAGCAACAGTGCGCCATCTTTGCGATCGCGATACTCTTACCGTATAGCAATTGGTCGGAAGTAGCACTGGTTATTGCATTCAAATACCCGCGATGGGCACAGCTACGCCGATGTCGCGCCCGTGCTGCCGAATCCACCCGCGTCGCGCGCCGTCGCATCAAGCGTTTCCACTTCTTGCCACATGGCTCGGCTGACCGGCGCGAGCACTGCCTGGGCGATCCGAGCACCGCGCTCGATGACGAACGCATCGCGGCCGGCGTTGAGGATGATGACCCCGATCTCACCGCGGTAATCTTCGTCGATCGTGCCCGGCGTGTTCGGCAACGTAATGCCGTGGCGCAGGGCAAGACCCGATCGCGGGCGAATCTGCAACTCATAGCCGGGTGGCAAGGCGATCGTCAGGCCGGTCGGAACCAGGACCCGTTCCCCCGGTCCTACCGTGACCGGGGCCTGGATCGCCGCGATCAGATCCATGCCGGCCGCCCCGGCGGTGGCATAGGTTGGCAGCGGCAGGCCTTCGGCATGCGGCAACCGGCGAACCAGAATCGGTATTGACATGAGACCATTGTGCCGCGCCATGTCACCGTACCGCAAGTCGAGGTGGCGGCGCGTCGACCCATAGCGAAAAAGAGAGAACCGCCGAAGCCGGACGTCGAACCGCTGTCACATAACTTTCATAAAACTGAAATATGACAGTCATTGGTCCTACCTAGGTTGGCATAGCGCCCAGCGCGAGTCTCCCAAGGAGGAAGCAGCATGAAGTTCGTCGTAACGGCCGTGGCCTTTGGCCTGGTCGCCTTTACCGTCGCCGCCCACACGAACCAGGCGCAGGCGCAGCAGATCACCGGAGCAGGATCGAGCTTTGCTGCTCCGATCTATTCCAAATGGGGCGAGGCCTCCAGCGCGGCGACCGGTATCCAGTTGAACTACCAGGCGGTTGGATCGGGAGCGGGGATCAACCAGATCAACAACCGCACGGTGGATTTCGGCGCGTCCGATATGCCGGTCCCGGCTGACAAGCTGACCGAGCATAAGCTGATGCAGTTCCCCACGGTGATCGGTGGCGTGGACATCATCGTCAACATCCCGGGCATCAAGCCGAACGAAGTGAAGTTGACCGGCCCGATTCTGGCCGACATCTACCTCGGCAACATCACCAAGTGGAACGACAAGGCGATCGAGGCGATCAACCCCGGTGTGAAGCTGCCAAGCACCGCCATCGCGCCGGTGCACCGGGCTGACGGATCGGGCACGACCTTCGTGTTCACCGACTACCTCGGCACGCAGAGTCCTGAGTGGAAATCCAAGGTCGGCGCCTCCACCAGCGTCAGCTGGCCGGTGGGCACGGGTGCCAAGGGCAGCGACGGCGTTGCCGGCACGGTTCGCCAGATCCCCGGCGGCATCGGCTACGACGAAGCCGCGTACGCCGAACAGAACCACCTGACCACGGTGATGATGCGCAACTTCGCCGGCAAGTTCGTTGCCCCCACCATGGCCGCCTTCGAGTCCTCGGCGGCGAGTGCCGATTGGTCGAAGGTGCAGAATTTCGCCATCGACCTGAACGACCAGCCGGGCGCTGGCAGTTGGCCGATCGAATCCGCCACGTTCGTGCTGCTGCCGACCGACCCGAAGGATGAGAAGCAGAGCGCGGCCGTAAAAAAGTTCTTCGATTGGGGCTTCACTCACGGCAGCGACATCGCGAAGAGCCTGCTCTACATACCGCTACCGAGCAGTGTGCACGACGCGATCCGGGCCGCCTGGAAGACCGTGCCCGGCACGATGTAATGGGCGCCCCATCAACCTCGCCTTCGGATCCCGGCCGGGCTCATCCCATTTGCATCAATGAGGGCAATGCGGAGAATGAGCTGGTCGGGCCTACGCCGGTCTAAACCGTCATGGTCGGGCGTGCCCCCGGCCATTTGCGCACGGCGGTTGAGGGTGGATGGCCGGGACACGCCCGGCCATGACGGGAAGAGGGAATAGTGCCTGCTCCGTACACAGACTTAGCCGGCGGTCTCGGTCACGCCTCGTCGTAAATAAAGGATTTTCCTACCTGTGCAGCAAGCGGTCGCACTAACCGGGTCTTCGGTCGCCAGACGCAGCCGCCCCGGCGACCCCATCTTCGCCGGTATCGCACGCGCGTCGGGCGTCTTTGTCCTGTTGCTGATGGGCAGCCTGATCCTGTCGCTGTTCATCGGGGGCCTGCAGGCGTTCCGCCGCTTCGGCGCCAGCTTCCTGGTTTCCACCACCTGGGATCCGGTGCATGAGGTCTTCGGCGCCGCCGTGTCGGTCTACGGCACCGTCACGACCTCGGTGCTGGCCTTGATCCTGGCCGTGCCGATCGCCTTCGGCATCGCCTTCTTCCTGACCGAACTGGCGCCCGCCTGGATGCGCCGCCCGGTCGGCGTCGCGGTCGAACTGCTCGCCGCGGTGCCATCGATCATCTACGGCATGTGGGGCTTCTTCGTGATCGTCCCGATCATGTCGCAATACGTCGAACCCACCCTGATCGATACCTTCGACGGCATCCCGGTGCTGGAGGACATGTTCGCCGGCCCGCCGTTCGGCACCGGACTTTTCACCGCCGCGCTGGTGCTGACCGTCATGGTCGTCCCGTTCATCGCCGCCACGATGCGGGATGTGTTCGAGACCGTGCCGCCGGTGTTCAAGGAGTCGGCCTACGGCGTCGGCTGCACGACGTGGGAGGTGATGCGCTCCATCGTCATCCCCTACACCCGCGTCTCCGTCGTCGGCGGCATCATGCTGGGGCTTGGTCGGGCCCTCGGCGAGACGATGGCGGTCACGTTCGTGATCGGCAATTCGGACCACATCACCGCCAACCTGTTCGGCTCCGGCAACACCATCGCCTCGATCGTCGCGCTGGAATTTCCGGAAAGCCCTGCCGGCAGCCTGAAGCTTTCCTCGCTGCTGGCACTGGGGTTCATCCTGTTCGTCATCTCGTTCATCGTGCTGGCGATCTCCCGCACCCTGCTGCGCCCGAGGTTGAAGGTATGAGCGCGAGCATGACGTCCGGCTCGGTTCCGGGCCCGGCCAAGGACCTGAAGGTCGCGCGTGCCCTCGGCACCCGGCGGCATCTGACGAACACGGTGGTCAAGGCGTTGTGCATCGCCGCGACGGTGCTCGGGCTGGTCCTGCTGGGTTCGATCCTGTTCACACTGATATGGCGGGGTGCCGCTGGACTTTCGCTCACCGTGTTCACCCACACCACCAAGCCGCCGGGATCGAACGGCGGTCTGCTGAATGCGATCGTCGGGACGCTGATCCAGACCGCGGCCGGCACGGTTATCGGCACCCCGATCGGGCTGATGGTCGGCACCTACCTCGCCGAATATGGCCGCAACTCCCCACTAGCCAACGCGGTCCGGTTCGTCTCGGACGTATTGCTGTCCGCCCCGTCCATCCTGATAGGCCTGTTCGTCTACGAGATCGCGGTTGAACCGTTTGGCGGCTTTTCCGGCATTGCCGGCTGCATCGCCCTGGCGATCATCGTCATCCCGATCGTCGTGCGCACCACGGAGGACATGCTGCGGCTGATCACCCCTGCCCTGCGGGAGGCAGCGATCGGGCTGGGCGCGCCAAAGTGGAAGGTCATCGTGCTGATCTGCTACCGTGCCGCGATGGACGGGATCGTCACCGGCGTGTTGCTGGCGATCGCCCGCATCGCCGGTGAGACAGCGCCGCTGCTGTTCACCAGCCTGGGCAACCTGAACTGGTCCGTCAGCCTGAAGCAGCCGATGGCCAGCCTTCCTGTTACCATCTACCAATATGCCGGGTCAGCGTTCGACGACTGGGTGCAACTCGCCTGGGTCGGAGCCCTGCTGATCACGTTCGGCGTCCTGGCGATCAACATCGCGGCTCGGCTGGTTCTTAGCCGTGGGAAATGAGGCAGTTATGAGCATGACCAGCGAATCCACTCAGAGCCAGAACGCCAGCTTCGGCGGCGTCCAGGCACGCGCCCACGCGGCGATGAACGCGGCACGCATTTCAATCCGGAACCTGGATTTTTTCTACGGCGACCATCGCGCGCTGAAGGGGATCGCGCTGGACCTGCCCGACCGTCAGGTCACCGGCATGATCGGGCCGTCCGGCTGCGGCAAGTCCACCCTGCTGCGTGTGCTGAACCGGATGTACGACCTGTATCCCGGCCAGCACGCGACCGGGGAGGTGATGATGGACGGGGACAACATCATCGACCCGAAGATGGACCTGAACGCGTTGCGCGCCCGCATCGGCATGGTGTTCCAGAAACCTACCCCGTTCCCGATGACGATCGCGGAAAACATCGCCTTCGGTGTGAAGCTGCACGAACGCCTGTCGAAGTCGGCCATGGAGGAGCGCATCGAGTGGTCGCTGACCCGCGCCGCACTTTGGGGCGAGGTGAAGGATCGTCTGCAGACCTCCGCGATGGGTCTGTCGGGTGGACAACAACAACGCCTTTGCATCGCGCGCACCATTGCCGTCCGGCCGGAGGTAATCCTGCTCGACGAACCAACCAGCGCGCTGGATCCGATCAGCACGTTGAAGATCGAGGAGCTGATCGACGAGCTGAAGCACGATTTCACCATCGCCATTGTCACCCACAACATGCAGCAGGCCGCACGCTGCGCCGACCAGGTGGCATTCTTTTACTTGGGGGAAATGGTGGAATGTGCCCCCGCCGCGCAGATATTCACCTCGCCCAAGCAGAAGCGTACGCAGGAATACGTCACCGGCCGCTTCGGCTAGGAAATGAAGGATCGTAACGTGTCAGATTCGACAGAGCACCTGGTGAAGAGCTTTGATAACGAGCTCAAACGGCTGCGCGATATGCTGACCGAGATGGGCGGCATCGTGGAGAGCCAGGTCGCGTCGGCGGCTGAGGCGATCATGAACCGCGACAGTAACGCCGCCACACGAGCGGTCGAGGAAGATCCCAAGGTCGATGCGCTGGAACGCGAGGTCGAGCAGTTCGTCATCCGCATGCTGGCGCTGCGTCAGCCGATGGCCGGCGACCTCCGGCGGATCGTCGCGGCCCTGAAGATCACCGGCGACCTGGAGCGCATCGGCGACTACGCGGCCAACGTCGCCAAGCGGAGCATCGTGCTGGCGCAGTTCAACCTGCCCTACTCGCTCGCCGGCCTCGCGCACATGGCGCACCTGGTGCAGGAGCAGTTGAAGTTGATCATCGATGCCCTCGGCAGCAACGACACCGCCAAGGCGATCGAGGTCTGGCGGTCGGATCGGGTCGTGGACGATATCTACAATGCGCTGTTTCGCGAGCTGATAACTTACATGATGGAAGATCCGCGCAACATCACGCCCTGCACACACCTGTTGTTCATCGCCAAGAACCTGGAGCGGATCGGCGACCATGCGACCAACATCGCCGAGACGGTTTACTACGCCGTCGAAGGCGAGGTGATCCCGGATGTCCGCCCGAAAGGGGATACCTCCGCCTATGCTGTTGTTCGTCCCAAGGACTAACGCCTGCCAACGACTGGCGACCGATCGTGCGCGGCGGACCGTCAGAGCACGTCAATCATGCGCTTAGATATGCAATGGATGGGAGAAGTTCATGCTTGACGGTGTATCCAGCCTGCCCAAGCCACTGGTCCTGGTGGTGGAGGATGAAGCGGCATTGGCAACGATGCTGCGCTACAACCTGGAGAAACAAGGCTTCCGGGTGGAGGAAGCCGGCGATGGCCAGGAGGCTCTTACCCGCATCGCCGAGACGCAGCCGGACCTTGTGCTGCTGGACTGGATGCTGCCGGTGATGTCCGGCATCGAGGTTTGCCGGCAGATCCGTCGCAAGGCCGCAACGCGCGACCTGCCGGTGATCATGGTGACGGCGCGGACCGAGGACCAGGACGCCGTCCGCGGGCTGAATACCGGTGCCGACGACTACATCACCAAGCCGTTCAATATTGAATCGTTGCTGGCCCGGATGCGCGCCCTGCTGCGCCGGTCCAATGCGGTGCCGGTAAAGGGGCAGCTCGTCTTCCACGACATCGAAATGGACCTGGCGTCACATCGTGTCACCCGCAACGAACGCCGGGTTCATCTGGGACCAACCGAATTCCGGCTGCTGGAGTTCTTCATGCAGCATCCGCGGCGGGTGTTCTCCCGCGAGGAACTGCTGGACGCGGTCTGGGGTCCCGACATCCATGTTGAGCCGCGCACGGTGGATGTGCATATCCGCCGGTTGCGGAAGTCGATCAACGCCGTGGCGGAACTGGATGTGGTCCGCACGGTTCGCACCGCCGGTTATGCGCTGGATACCGAACCGCTCTGATTTTGCCTTTTTTGGGGAGATGGGGTTGCGCGCCGCAGGTGTGCCGCATCCGGCGGGCGGGGTGCAGGGGCCGGAGGATCGCGCCGGCCCATTGTTACGCCCGCTCCGGCGATCGAAGCCGTCTGACATGATCGCGTAATATCGCTTGGCGGAGGAAACCCCTTCGTTCCGTCACGCAATTGGCGAAGAATCGAGATTACCCCGGAAAGCAACGTCGCGAGTGGCTTGCCAGCCTACTGCTTTGCACAAATCGCGCGGCGATCCTTAAATAGAAGTTCTATGTTATGGCAGACTGCGAACGTCACAAATAAGCGCCGAACAGGACATTCGATGATAGCGCCAC
>JAQGHW010000349.1 GCA_028291505.1 Rhodopila sp.
GGTGAAGATGCTGAGGATCATCTTCTCATCGCGCGGACGGCGGTTGTGGGTGCGGTAGAACTCGGTTTGCTCGCCGCGCTTGGCGAGGGTGGGGGAGCCTTTGCCGGTATAGGTGAAGGCTTCCAGCACCAAACGCTCCACGCGATCCGGTTCGGCCACAGCGAAGGCCCCGGCTCGGATTGCCCCACTACTTTCGCCCATGAAATGGAATTTGTTCTGTCCGGTTTCGCGCTCGACGACGGGGATCGCGGCTTTGAGGTCGGCGACGCCGGAGGCGATGTCGGAGTTGCCGGCGGTGACGGTGGATTTGCCGTAGCCCTCGAAATCCATGGTCCAGACGTCGAAGCCGTAACGGGCGAACACGTTCATGATGGAGTATTCGCCGGCGCCTGGAACCGTCAGGTCGAAGCTTGGGAGCGACGAGATGGACGAGCCGTGGACGAAGAACAGGACGGGGAGTTTGGGTTCGCCGGGGCGGGGGGCGTGGAGGCGCTTGCGGTATAATGCCAGGGTCACGTCGCCCTTTTTGGCCTGGTAGCCCTCGGTCCAGAAGGTCTCCGCGGCGACCGCTGGCATGGAGACCGCGGCTGCCGCGAGCGGCGCGCCGATCAGGACTCCGCGTCGTGAGGTGGTGGTGATCCGGTTGTTTCCCGCCATGGTTCGCCTTCTTGGTTTGGTTTCTGGTGGCGATATAGAGGACGGATTTGGGGGGTTCGTCCAGGGGGCGTTCGAGCCTGTGACTTCGGGTCATAGATAAGGAGAGGGGGCAACGAGGCCGGCTGCGGAGAAGGCCGCCCGTCGGCTTGCGTACAGATTACGATCGTTTCGTATGTTCGATGCGGTCGATCCAAGGATTGAAAACCGAAGCCCGCGTCAACGAATAATCCCCCGTATCACGCGTCACGATGGTCAACCCGTGATGCAGTCCGGTCGCCGCGATGATCAGATCGGGCTGAGTGAAGGTGTGGCGTGACTTCCGTCCATCCTCTACCAGCAAGCGCCACTTGAGCATGATGTCTTCACCGATCGGCAAGACCCGGTCCGCGAACATCGGTCGAATTTTGTGGGTGAGCCAATCGTTCAGTTCTGCGCGGCGGGCGGGGTCGGGCGCACGTTCAATGCAAAATCGGATCTCGGAGAACGTAACCACACTCACGAAAAGCAAGTCGAGCGATTGGGCCCGAATGAAGTCAACGACAAGCGGTTCGGGCTGGGGGCGGCGCAGTTCCGATAAGATGTTGGTATCGAGCAACCATCCCGTCACAGGACAACATCACGGACCGGCATAGCTTCCCGGGTCGGCTCGATTTCGAAGTCACGGTATGGTGACGACTGCAGTGCGTCGATCAGTGCCTGGCCGGTTTCAGCTCCGACGAGGCGGCGGAACGCCTCCGCCGAGATGACGACGACCTCATCACGTCCATGAACCGTGACATGCTGAGGTCCATCGCTTCTGGCCCGGCGAACGAGTTCGCTAAATCTCGCTTTCGCATTCTGCAAAGGCCAATGGTTCGGGAGATTAGGGATGGCTGGGGAGGGGGCCTGGATTGGGGCATTGTCGTAAGCCTCATATTCTGGTCAGGCGGCGGCATTTGTAACCAATCGGGCCGAACCCGCTCACCTTCAAACCGTCGCCGGGCCGCCCAGGATGGTTGTCGCCTGTGCCGACAGCACGCCGCCGTTGCCGTGGACCAGCGCGAGGTCCGCCCCGGACACCTGGCGCTGGCCGCATTCGCCGCGCAACTGACGCACTGCCTCGATCAGCAGGAACAGGCCGTACATGCCGGGGTGGCAGTAGGACAGGCCGCCGCCGTTGGTGTTCACCGCCAGCGAGCCGTTTGGCGCGATCCGGCCGCCCTCGACGAAGCGGCCGCCTTCGCCCTTGGGGCAAAAGCCGAGGTCCTCCAGGAAGAGGATGGTGTTGATGGTGAACGCGTCGTACAGCGCCACCACCTTGATGTCGGATGCCTTCACGCTGGCCGCTCGGTACGCCTGTGCGCCGGATTCGATGGCCCCTGTATGTGTCAGCACCGGCATCGAGGTGATCGAGGCATGGGTGATGGACTGGCCACTTCCGAGCACATACACTGGTGTGTGTTTTAGGGCGCGGGCGCGGTCGGCTTTCACCAGGACGATCGCTCCCCCGCCGTCGGTGACCAGGCAGATGTCGCGGACGGTGAACGGATCGCTGATTGGCCGAGCGTTCAGCACCTCGGCGATGGTGAGTGGCTTTTTCTCCCATGCGGCGGGGTTGAGCAGTGCCCAGTCCCTGGCGGCTACGGCGACCGCGGCCATCTGCTCGCGGGTGGTGCCGTATTCGTGCATGTGGCGGTTGGCGGCCATCGCGTAGGCGGTCGCCGGCAGGAACGGCTTGTATGGGGTCTCATAGGGGTTGAACTCGCGGGCGCTGGCGGCTCGGCGACCGACGGTGCGCTGGGTGCTGCCGTAGGCGATCACCGCGACGGAACACAGGCCGGCTTCCAGCGCGGCGTGGGCGTGGGCGACGTGAACCTCGAACGACGAGCCGCCGACAATGGTGCTGTCGGTGTAGGCGTTCGGCAGCCCGAGGTATTCGACTAGCGACATCGCCGAGGTGCGGGCCTGGGTGGTTGCACAGAACAGCCCGTCGACGTCGGCCAGGGTCAGGCCGGCGTCCTCAAGCGCGCGGTGGATGCCCTGGGCCATCAGGTCGATCGGGCTCATCAGGGCGGCGACGGCGCCCAGATCGGATTCGGCGGCGCCGACGATGGCGACGCTGCCGCGGGTGACGGGGGGATTCCGGGGCGGCATCACGCGGCCTCCGCCGGGGTGAACACGGGGTAGGGGTCTTCGTCGCCCTCCGGGGCGTGGACGCGGAATTTCACCCGCATGCCGATCTTCACCCGGGTCGGGTCGATGTCCTCGACCCGGCTCATCATGCGGAAACCTTCGTCGACATCGACCAGGCAGACGTTGTAGGTGTCGCCCTTCTGCGGATGGACCACGGTGGTGGCGTGAACGGTTCCCAGGCCCTTGCTGACCCGCCATTCCAGGTCCGCCGCCCCGGTTTTCGGCGCTATGACGCGCGGATAGAACACCACCTGACGGGTCGATGGGCTGAACTGATAGCCCAGTTCGCCGCGCTTCAGATGCGTGATGTAGGTCGCAAGTGGCGATTCGGCCGCGTTCGGCATGGCGCTGTTTCCTCCGGTGCTCCGGCGGCAGGCTAGCAACGGCCGCGGTACCAGACAAACCCGTGATGCCGGACAAACCGGCATGAGGTGACACCGAGCCGCTTGCATAGGACAGGGGTTGGGACCAAATTCGGAGTATGGCCAGTTTCCGCCCCATCCCTGATACCTCGCCGCCGGAAGGCTTCCTTACCGGTCAGTTGCTCATTGCGATGCCCGCGATGGCGGACCCGCGCTTCCAGCAGAGCGTCATCTATGTGTGTGCCCATACGCCTGAGGGGGCGATGGGCCTGGTGCTGAACCGGCCGATCGTCAAGCCGACGTTCGACGATCTGCTGAAGCAACTGAGCGTCGCGCCGCTGCCCCCTGTCCGGCAGATCAAGCTGTGCGCCGGCGGTCCGGTCGAGAATGCGCGCGGCTTCGTGCTGCACACCAATGACTGGACGGGTGAGGGCAGCCTGAAGGTCGATGGGACCATGGCGCTGACCGCCAGCCTGGACGTGCTGAAGATCATCGCCGAGGGTGGTGGTCCGCGCGAATGCGTTCTGGCGCTGGGTTATGCAGGTTGGGGGCCGGGTCAGCTTGACCAGGAGATCCAGCAGAACGCCTGGCTTTCGGTTTCCGCCGACGAGACGTTGTTGTTCGACGGCGAACACGACACCAAATGGCGACGCGCGTTCGCCAAGCTGCGGGTCGATCCGCTGCTGCTGTCGGATGTGGCGGGGCACGCGTAGAGATAGGCGAGTGCGTCGCGCAAATGGCGGCCCGTTAACTTTCCGGTAGGGTTTCGCGCATATAAGTCCTCCGCCCAGTACCGGAGGAGCAGGGGGTGGTCGCACCTTTACCCGAAATCACGAACATCCTGCGCGAGGTATTGCGCGACAACGACCTTGAACTCACGCCCACCACGCGGTTTGACGACGTGGCCGGGTGGGATTCGATGGACCTGGTTACCGTTGTGGTCGAGATCGAGTGCCGGTTCGACCTGCAGTTCGAGCTTGTCGAGATCGACCGCCTGACCACGGTTGGCGATCTGCTTCGGATGATCGCGGCCAAGCAGGCCCTCGCTGCGGTCTGACAGCGGTGTTGTTCAGTGGTTTTCCGTTCCTCCTGGGCTTCTTGCCGCTGGTGCTTTGCGGCTTCGCCGTGGCTGGACGCTGGGGAGATGCCTGGGCGAAGAATTGGCTGATCGCCACCTCCCTGCTGTTTTACGGCGTCGGTGCGCCGGCATTCCTGCCGCTGCTGGTCTTGTCGGTCGGGGGCAATTTCCTTCTCCTGCGTGCGATGCAAGGGTCCACCAGAGCGGGGCGGTGGGCGGCGGCCGGCGTGGTGGTGAACCTCGCGGTGCTGGGCTGGTTCAAATACCTGGATCCGCAACCTGCCCTCGGAATCAGC
>JAQGHW010000382.1 GCA_028291505.1 Rhodopila sp.
CAGGGCAATCGCATTTGCATTTTCATTGCGCCCAACGTTCGGTGGCTTTGCCGAAGCAAGTATTTTTTGCCGCCGATAAGCGCAGATGAACGCGGATCGGTGCTCCAGACGTGACCAAAAGCGCGAATTCGGGCGGTTGATTATTAGGTGGACGGATTATCGGCGTTCATCCGCGCTTATCGGCGGCAAAAAAAAATCTTGCTTTGGTCAATCCATCACCGACGGTCGCCGAGCCAGCGCCTCAAATGCAATAGCCCTGGGGTGGGGGATGAAGCTCGTGGAGCTGTATGCGAGGGTGCGCTAGGCTGTTGCCCCTGTGCCGGAGATGGGAGCGACCAAGCCATGAAAATCACCGCCGTCCGCTTGCGCAAAGTACGCGGGACCATGCCGACATCGGGTCCGTTTTGGGAAGAACGTCTGGTCCGGCCGATCGATGTCTATCCTGAGTATCGGACGCGCCAAGATTTCGAAGGCGGCCAGCAAGTCGAGGGCGGCTTCGTCATCGAGACCTATTTCGTGCAGATCGAGACTGACGAGGGCGTCATCGGCATTGCCGGGCCAGTGCCGGACACCGTCGCCTTCTTCGTCGCCCGCCGGCTGCGCCCAATGTTGCTCGATCGCGACCCGATCGCGCACGAGATGCTGTGGGACCAGATGCACCGCCTGATGGTGCATGGCCGCCAGGGGGACGCGATGCTCGCGATCAGCGCCATCGACTGTGCGCTGTGGGACCTTAAGGGCCGCTGGCTCGGCCAACCTGTCTACAAGCTGCTCGGCGGCCCGACGCGGCCCTCGATCCCGGCCTATGCCAGCATGCTCGGCTTTGCCACACAGGATATGGGGCGTGTGCGCGAGCGCGCCCTGGCGTTCAAGGAACAGGGTTATGTTGCTCAAAAGTGGTTCTTCCGTCATGGCCCAATGAGCGGACCGGACGGCATGCGCAAGAACGTCCAACTCGTCCGCACGCTACGCGAGGCGCTCGGCGAGGATGACGACATCATGCTGGACTGCTGGCAGTCGATGGAGCCGAGCTACGTCATCGACCTCGCCTCTCGCATTGCCGAGTACCGGCCGCGCTGGCTGGAAGAATGCTGCATGCCCGACCGCATCGACAGCTACCGGCAGATCAAGGACAAGATCAGTATCCCACTTTCCGGCGCTGAGCACGAATACACGCGCTGGGGTTTCAAGCGGTTCATTGACGCGCGCGCGCTCGATATCCTGCAACCCGACATCTACTGGTGCGGCGGCCTGTCGGAGACGCTGAAGATCGCGGCCTATGCGACGGTGCATGATCTCATCACCATCCCGCATGGGCACTCGACGCCGGCGGGCATCCACTTTTCGGTGACGCAGTCGCCGATCCACACACCGTATCAGGAATACCTGGTTAAGTGGAACGACATCCACCAGCATTTCCTCGCGCACCCGGTCAAGCCGCAGCGTGGTGAGATTCATGTGCCAAACGTTCCGGGGCTCGGCATGGATCTCGATCCCGCGAAGATCGAGTCAGAGATAGAAGAATTCGCGTTGTGACGGTTTGGGTAAACTGCATCTGGCAGTCGATGCCGCCAGCGGAATGATCGTGGCCCGGACCCTGACGGATCAGGACGCCGACGATCCATCCCGGGTGGGGCCGCTGCTCGATCGGAGCTCATCCCGGAGACTGCAAACGCACATCCAACGTTCGGCAATCGTCCGCCGATCACCTGCTTAAGCCGACACCCAAACCGCGGTGCCATCCTGATTGTCGCTGCGCGAGACCTCAAAAGGTCTTGGTAGCATCGATCCTATAAGACAACTATTTCGATCATGCGACGTCACATAAACATCCAGATCGACGCGCTACAGCCGATGTGACTGATGTCCGGCATCGCTCTTCTTACAGTACGTCACTCCGCTGACATCTGCCGCTGCGAACAGCGCTCCTACACTCCGCGACGTGCGCTCCCGATTGAAGCGCCGAAGCGCGGGATCTGATCATGAATGACATTGTTGAGACGACGGCCAAAGCTTCCTCTCGCGAACGGCTGAGGCCGAGGCCAGCCCTGCTCTCACCCGTCGTGGAGCGTCCTGACCGACGCGTTCCGTTTGTTCGCCGGGTAGCAGCCTTTCTTCGGCGCCCGCGGTTTCGCGGCCATCTCCTTTCGGCTGTGACGACGCTGGCGTGGGAGTGGTGGATCGCGCAGATTGCCGACCTCAGAGAATGGCGGACACCCGGATCGCGATTGCTGAATAAGTGGACAGGTGCAGATTCCCTCCTTCGTGCGTCATCCGTTGCGATCTACGTTCACTATGCTCCTGGCGATCGCGTCAGTGACATGGTCCTCCGACAGGTGAAGGAATACCGCTCACAGGGGTTCACCGTCATTTTCGTGTCTATGTGTCGCTCACTCGACAGGAATGACGTGGAGCGGCTTCGCGGCGTCACCGGCCTGGTCCTCCAACGCCGTAATTTCGCGCTTGATTTCGGCGCCTGGCAGGACGTGATGCCCTTGCTGGACAATCTCGCCCCAGACATCCGAGAGCTGCTCCTGGTCAATGACAGCGTATGCGGGCCGCTCACGAGCATGTTCGGCGTCTTCGGGAACATTCGTGGGTGCGGTGACGGTTTGTTCGGCCTGACGGAAAACCTGGTGCCGCGCCCCCATCTGCAATCTTATTTCCTTCTGGCGCGTGGTAGAGCCGCCGTTGCGGATCTGATGCATTTCATTCGCAGGATGCGGCTCTCTTCCTACAAGCGAGCCATCATCCGGCGCGGCGAGGTACGCCTGTCGGGCTGGATGCGCCGACGCGGTCATCTTGTGGCCTCGCCAAATGGCTACGAAGGCGTTGAGTGGCTTGCTTTGCAGCGTCCGCGTGCGATGCGCCGCCTTGGCACGATCTTTCCGAAGGCGGGAAGGGCCAGGACTCACAGCGAATGGGTCGAAGAGCTACGACACTTCCCCGTCAATCCCACTCACACGTTCTGGTACGAACTCGTCGAGTGCTGCGGATTTCCATTCCTCAAGACTGAGATGCTGTTGCGTAACCCGCTGGGGCTTACGGATGTCGGCGATTGGCGCGAGTTGCTGGCTTCGGTTAGCTCTGACGAGCTGCGGGACGTCATCGAAAGTCATCTCTGGTCTATGGGGAAGGCTTCTGCGGGCAGGCATTCGACAGCGAACTCTATGGCGCGTAGCTCAGCCAGCCGACCTTGAGAGCAGAGGCCCGATGACCAGCGACGCAACGGCCCAATACCGGCGTGACCGGAAGGCCTTGGTGATTCTCGGCATGCACCGAAGCGGTACCTCGCTTCTGGCGTGGTTGCTGCACCAGGCAGGGGTCGAGCTGCCAAAGGACGTTCTGGGACCCGGGCCGGGCAATCCTTGCGGGCACTGGGAGCCGATCAATCTGGTTGGGATCAATGACGAGGTGTTTCGCTCACTGAACACGCGCTGGGATGACGTGCGCCCGATCCGAACCTCTTGGTTCCAATCTGAACCCGCAGCCAGCTTCGTCGAACGCATTCGCCGGCAGATCGCCAGTGACTATGGCGCCTCCGATCTGCTCCTGATCAAGGACCCACGCATCTGCCGACTCCTTCCGCTTTACTTGGCCGCGCTTGGTGCACTGCAGATCGAGCCGCTTATCATCCTGCAGCTCCGTCCCGCGCATCAGGTCATCGAGTCGCTTGCCAACCGAGACGGACTCGAGCGGGAACTATCAGCTTTGCTCTGGGCCCGATCCATTCTCGAAGCCGAGCGCTGCAGTCGGGGTTGCCGCCGTGTCTGGATGACGCTCGACGATATTGTTGCCTCCCCCGGCGTGGCGCTGGAGCACATCGCGGCGAAGCTCGGCGTGTGCTGGCCAATTTTCCGCCAGAGCGTAAATGTTGATTTCGATCGAATTACCGCTGCACGCCGTTCCGACGAAACAGCACATCCTGCTCCGGAGGTGGCGCAGTGGCTTGTTCCTCAGGTCTGGACCGCAGTAGAGCATGCGTTGTCCGGAGACGAGCGCAGGGCTGAAAGCAATTTCGATACGCTCCGGCTTGCATTGGACGACATGGATCAGATGTACGCGACTTGTTTCAGCAAGCTTTAC
>JAQGHW010000407.1 GCA_028291505.1 Rhodopila sp.
CGGTAGGCGGGATAGGCGTTCGGCCGCCTTGTGGTCTCGGTGAAGGTGGCGAATTCGCCGACCATCTGCACCAGCGTGGCGTAAAGGTCCTCGGGATGCACGTTGCCGGAATCGGTCCAGTGCGACAGCAGTTTCTGCCAGCGGTTGACTGATTGCAGCAGCAGGAAGTCGGCCACCTCGGCCACCCCGCGGGACCCCGGCGCGCTCAGGCGGCCGGCCAGCGCCTCGCCGCGCTGATTGAGCATTCCGGTTAGTTCCGCCAGCAACCCGGACAGCGGAGGTGCGGCCGAACACACCAGAGCGGGGGGAATCCAGCGGTCGTCGAGGGTGATGCGCCGGTCGGCGGCGACCTCGGTGATGCGCGCCAGACCCATGCAATGGTACCCGGCGCAGTCCTGTGTCTCCAGCATATAGCGCAGCTTGAGCCGGCCGACCTGAAGTTCGGCGGGCTGCGGTGAGCCGGAATGGGTGTCGTAGGCTTCGAAGCTTTTCGGTCCGTAGCGGCCCTCGCTGTCCTCCTCCAGGCCAATCTCGATCGCTCCGGCCTGCCTGATCGGAGTGGCGAGATAGACCAGCACGTTGCGGGCGGACGGCGGCGGTTCCAAGGGCGCGGGATGATCGGTTTCGCTGGGAATGACGAACAATGTGCCGTCCTCGAACACGCCGGAACCCGCGGACAGCGCGAAGCGGCCGGTTGCCAGCAGGTCGCGGTCAATGGCGAAGTCGGTCATGCCCCAGGGATAGGGGCGCAGCATGCCGGTGCGGCCGCGGACCAACGCCTCCAGCCAGCGGTCCTGCTGCTGGAAGTGCTGAGCTCGGAGGAACATGCCCTCCTGCCAGATCACGCGGTTGGTCCAACTCATTCTGTCTCCTGACGATACCGCATCTACTTACCGGCCGGCTTCAGCGACACCGAAAGTTTTTCTACACTCAGAATGAGTTTGCTTGGTCCGCTGGCGGCAACTGGTGCCGAGGCGCGCCACTGGGCATTGTCGATATTGTAGAACAATACCACGACGCCGAGGGCTTGCGTGCCGGGCTTCAAGTCCTGTTTTACGTTCTGCTTTTCGGACGGCCGGAGCACGAAATCGCTCGACCCGAGATCGTCCGATCCCAGCGTGGCCTGCTCGTGTTCGGTCAGTGCGAAGACGTCGGCTTTGGTGAATTTCTGCGTGGCGGCGAGCTGATACAGATGCACGGCGACTGGCTGGGGCGTCCCGTTCGCGCTGGGGTTCTGATCGGCGGTGCCGGTCACCGTCAATTCCAGGACCGGTGGCGGTGGCGGCGGGGGGCCGCCGCAGCCGGCTGCCCAGAGTGGAAGGAGCAAAAGTACTGCGCCGAAACGAGCCATCACAGCCGGTCGTCCGATTGGTTCTTCTGTTTGGCCAGCAGTTCCTGGATCGCCTGTTCGTAGGCCATGGCGAAGCGCTTGCCGAACATGCTGTCGAAATCGTCGGACAGACCGCGCAAGACCTCCGCATGCAGCGCCTCGTAGGCTTCCCAGTTTTTCGCCTTTCGATTTCCCAGCAGCGCTAGTCCGCCGCTCTGGTCCTTGGCATCGCGGATCTGGTCTGGTCCAAGCCGCACCACCAGCGCACGCACCGCGGTTTGCATCGCCGTCATGGTGGCGAGTTCGTGCAGGCGGATGTCGGTCAGAGCGTCGCTGATGGCCTCCTGCGGCCCCATGTCGCTTTGCCGCCCGGCGCCGAGCAAGCCGGTGAGCGCGTCGTCATCGTCGGTGGAGAACTTTAGCAGATTGTTGCCGCGCCGGCGGATCATTGTCGCCTCGATGCGGAATTCGCGCTTCACCGCGGATCGGGCGATCAGCACGTGGCGGATGCCGGAGACCACCGCGCGAAAGGCGGCACCGAGTTGCTCCATCGTCCGGACCGGGTCGGGCAGAACGAGATTTTCCACGCCGGCGCCGCGCAGGAAGGCCGCGAGCACGTCTCCAGCGGGTGGACTTGGTTCCGCGGGAGGCGGTGGCTGGACAGGTGGCTGAGCGATGGGTGCCTGGACGATGGGCGCCTGGACGACGGGCGCAGGCGAGGTTGGGGGGGGAACGGGAGCGGATACGCGGGATGGTGCCGCGGCCGGCTTGGGTGCGAAATCATCGAGATCCCAGTCGTCCGGCAAAACCGACTGGGTCGACGGCAGGTTGATCGCATCCGAAATCGCCGAACTGTGGTCCGCGTGTGTTGGCCCGGAGAAGGCATCTTCCTCATCCGGCAGCAGCGGATCGAATTCCGCCGGGAGTTTCGGCGCGAATGGGCTGAGGCCGGATCCCGAACCGACGATCGGTGCCTGCTGCTGTGTAAACGAACCACGGGCGAATGGATCGTCATCGAATGGGTTGCCGAACGGATCAGGCTTCGCCGCGGTGACCGGGGCGGACCGTCCCCAGGACGCCGGGGTTTCCTCGACCAGATGGACCTCGATCTCGTAAACGCCCAGGATCAGGCGGTCGCCGTCCACCAGCGTGTGCGGCGCGCCGGATTCCAACGGCGATTCGTCGCGGTTGAGGAAAGTGCCGTTGGTGCTGGTGCCGGCGACCTGCCAGGTGCCCTGGCGGAAGGCGATGACGCAATGGCGCTTTGACAGATGCTTCGCGGGGTCGGCCAGCACCCAGTCATTCTCATGACCGCGGCCGATCGAGAACTCCCCGCCGGTCACCTGTCGCACCTCGGGCGCGACGGTGGGCGGGCAACGCAGGACGGTGAGCGTCAGCGGCATCGGTGGCTCATCCGATCAGGACGGTGGGCGCGCCCGGCCCGACCACGGCGCCGCCGTGCGCGGTTGAATCGCCGACGCGGGAAGCCGGCATGCCGCCGACCAGAACCGTTGGCGAGCCCAGGGCCATGACGCCCGGCGGGCCGACGCATGTGTGCATGTCGCTGATGCGGGCCTGCGGCATCTTGCCGACCAGAACGGTCGGGCAGCCCAGGCTGATCGGGCCGCCGACATGCGGCACGATGCCGGTCAGCATCGGGCAGGTCTGCATGTCGGTGACGCGGGCGGCGGGTTGACCCATCAGGCGACCTCCTCGGTTGGCAGCCGGCCGGCGCCACCTGCGGCGATTTCCCGGCCGCTGGCGAGGAAACGTCGCAGCCGTTCGTCACGCCGAGCGGGGTATGTTCGGACGGCGGCGAGGGTGACGGAACCGATGGCGGCGGTGCCCGTCAGATGCGGCGCCGGCGGTGTCTTGGGCAGGCCGAGGGGCGACATGGAATCGCCGCTCCAGAATGCGGCGACGGCGGCCCATGCCTCGGCGGTGCCGAAATTGGCGTGCTGGGCGTGTTCGAACGCCTCACGCCGGCTTTCGTCGGTTTGCTTACGCACCCAGTCCTCGGCGCCGGCGACGGATGCGGCATCGGCGTCCGGCAAGTCCGGCGGGGTGGTGTGGCGGGCACACATGCACGCCCACCAGACGCATTCCCGCTTCGGCAGGGCGTGGGCCATCAATTTGGCGGCTTCCGTCACGAACCCGGCTGCTTCAAGCCCCGCGATCGCCGCGGCGGGTTCGGTGTGCGCCTGGACCAACGCCGCGCATTCACCGGTCAGGGCGGCGCGCGCCAAAACGTCTTCCCATGGGGTGGCCAGAAGCTTGGGCAGGGGTTGGTCGTTCATGACGCCCTCAATTCAACTGCATGATGCCGCCCTTGAGCGTCAACATGCCGTCGCCGCTGACCTGTGTCATCGGCCCTTTGATCTCCACCATTGCTTGCCCCTGCACACTAACTTTCGTGGCTTTGATCGTCACGCCCTCGTTGTTTATTTCGATGGAATTGCTGCCGACCGTAAGCTTGATGCTGGTCATGGCCTTCATTGTGATGCTGCCCATGCTCGCCTCGATGGCGATGTCGCTTTGCTTGGCGGTGACGGTGATGCCGCCGTCGTTGACGGTCAGGCTGTCGCCGGCGGCGGTGATGGTGGTGGTCCGCCCGTTCTTGACCGTAATGGACTGGGCATCGTCGACCTCGATCGTCTCCTTCGCCTTGACCGTCACCGAGCGATCCTTGCCGACGGTCAGGGTTTCGTTGTTTTCGATTTCGGTGAACATGTCCTTTTCGGCGTGAAGGAAGACAAGTTCCGATCCCTTGGTGTCGTCAACCGAGAATTCCGAGAAGGTGCTGCTGCTGCCGCTTTTCGTGGAGCGGGTGCGCAAGCCGGTTTTGTTCTGCTCGCCGGGGACCGGAAACACCGGCATCATGTCGGCATTGTAAAGGCCGCCGACGATGACGGGCCGGTCGGGGTCGCCGTCGAAGAAGGCCACCGCCACCTCACACCCCACGCGGGGCAGCGACTGCCAGCCCCAGGTGTTGCCGGCCCATGGCTGGATCACCCGCACCCAGATGCCGTTATCGGCCGTGATGTCCTTGCGATGGTCCCAGAAGAACCTGACCTTTACACGCGCATATTGTTCGGAATGGATCTCTTCGCCGGAGTCGCCGATGACCACGGCGGAATGGATACCGGCCATGACCGGTCGCGGGGTGACGAACTTTTCCCGCCATGTGGTGGTGGAGGGGAAAGCGACGATGCGGTTGGCGTAATCCGAAGCGCCCCCGCCGGTGACCCAACTTTGGTCGTGCCCGCTGCTGCTGACGCTACGGATGACGTATTCGACGCCAGACGCACCGGTATAAGGGTCGGTTGCGATGGTGAAGCGGGTGCCGGGCATGAAACCGGGGTTGGCGCCCAGGGCCTCGATCAGGCCAGCCTCGGCTTCGGCGGCCTCCATCTTGAGGCGGGCGCGTGCGGCTACGTCGGTCTGGGTCAGTTCCAGGGCGGGCCATTCGAACACGTCTCGCGTTGCTGCGCCCGAGGTGCCCTTGGTGGTGGTTTTGGTGTCCTCCGGCAGGGTGTCCGGCTGCGTCAGGTCGTAGTCGAGCAGGTGGAACGAACCGTTCGCGGTGCTGCCGATCTTGTGCCAGGCGGTCAGCACGTCGGTCCCGCCGCCCTGGTGCGCTACGGTGAGAGCGGGTTTTGGACTGGCAACGAAGCCCTGGTTCTGGTCGGTAACGACAAGGGTGTGGTCGTTGGCGGTATGGGTGAAATAATAGAAGTACCCGGCCTCTTCGACGAGGCGGGAGAAGAATGCGAAGTCCGTTTCGTTGAACTGCGTGACGTACGGCTTGACGGCTTTGTCGCCATACACGTTGACCGAGATCGTTTGTCCGGCATCGCCGCAGATTGATGTCAGGATGTCGGCGATCGACAGGCCGGGGAAGATACGGCAGTCATGGGTCTGCCCCATGAACCACAGCTTGGGGACGAAGGTCAGCGTGTAGGCGTACTGGTCGCGAACCGGTTCGCCCGTGGCAACGAAGGAACGCACCATCCCCTGCATGATCCGCGGTGCCTCCGAACCGAACGTGATCGTCAGGCATGCGGGCTGGAACAGGACGGCGTCGGGGTCGATCGTGACTTTGTCGGAGATTGCCTCGACCGTCACGGAAAAGGGCGCGCTGATCGACTCCTCCGCATGGAAGGAGATCGGTTGAAGCGCCCCTTGCCCTAGCGCGGTCTGCAACGACAGCAACTGGCCGTTGTTGCTTGCTTCGCCATCCGAACCCGACATTAGTACTCCCTTCCGCCCTGGCAATCCGCACAGACGCCACTATCCAGGGGCCAGAACCGAACCTGATTTCTGACGCGTCACTATGACATCGCCGAACCGGCGTCGCCACACCCGTGGATGAATTGCCTAAAACTTTGTCGGGCGGATGTGATCAATGTCACTCCCGTATTATTTGCACCTGTGCTACATCCCGTTGAAGTTTGATGGACCATGGAGGATATCGTGCTGAGAATTTACGGACCGGCAATCGTTGTCTCGGCCTCTTTGGCTCTTGCACCTGCTGGGTGGGCGCAGTCCAACCCGTCAGCGAATGACCTGATCAAGTCACTGACGCCGACTGCTCAGTCGCTGAAATCCAGCGGAACGCGCGGACTTCATCGCTTGACGCCGTCCTCCGATGAGGCGGCACCGGCGGCGGCTGAACCGACCGGGACCCAGCCGGTGCGGCATGCCGCGGTGGAAACGCGGGCAGCGGGCGTGACCGCCGAGGCGCCTTCGGCGTCGCTGTTCGTGCAGTTTCCGAGCGGTTCGGCGGACCTCACGCCGCGGGCGATGGTGACGTTGGACGAGCTCGGCAAGGCGCTTAGCAGCAACGCGCTGTCGACATACCACTTTCGGATCGAGGGACATACCGACACGGTGGGATCGAAAGACTTCAACCGCGCTCTTTCGGAGCGGCGGGCGGCGGCTGTTGCGGCTTATATCAAGCAAAAGTTCGGCGTGGAGGACAGCCGGATGGTTCCGGTTGGCCTTGGTTCAGACCATCTGCTGGTCCCGACTGGGGATCAGACGCCTGAGGCGCGTAACCGGCGGGTGCAGGTGGTCAATCTGGGGGCTTGAAGCGGAGCGGCTGCGGTTTGGCTTTCCAAGCGCGTCAGCTGCATCGGACGGTAATTG
This sequence comes from Rhodopila sp., assembly GCA_028291505.1. GTDB lineage: Bacteria > Pseudomonadota > Alphaproteobacteria > Acetobacterales > Acetobacteraceae > Rhodopila. The sequence continues at coordinate 6,479 of JAQGHW010000407.1, forward strand.
AGCTGATCGCCAGCACTGCGGCCCGGGCGACGCCGATTTAGTGCGGGGTTTCGGCAAGAAGGTCCCTCAGTTCTCACGCGCCCGGCCGTCTGCCCGGCTAACGGCCGCATGCGCCAGGACGGGGCGCGTTCCCAAACAAGGGTGAGCGTCTCGGGCGAGGAATCCCGCAACCCGCAGCGGAATCACGTCCTGGACCTGTCTGCCAGGCGTCGGATTGTGGCGATGCCGCTGTCGTTCGCCAACGGCAAGACGAGTATGCGCCAGACGCATTTTGTGGGTTATACAAGTTCGCCACAGCCCGCGCAGGGGGCGAACACGAGCTGAGGACCGATGCTGATAGAGATAACCGGGCACATTACCTGGACCCGCAAGGCACACACGTTGCCGGAACCCGCGCAAGGATTTTCCCTCAGGGGCTATCCACTGAACGGCTACTCTACCACTCTGAGACACGTGCATTGATGTTGCGTCCCATCAGGAAAATTCGCTCGACTTTTTGATTGGTGTCTAGCGCGGGACCTTCGCACTTTTCGAATACAGAATTGCAATAGGCGGCAGTACCTGCCCTGCTTTTGTACTTATTTTTATATTTAGTAATATCTACCTTTCCACCTGGGTTAGTTTCGGGTCTAGCTACGCCAGCGGCAAACACCCGAACATCGCCAGAGGCGCTTTCTGCGAGCCGGGTCGAAAGATAGAACCAAATTTCTTCTGCGCGCGCCCAAGACCGAGCGGACAACTCAAACAATTCTTGGTAAAATGCTGGATAGTGGGCTTCGAGATACATTTCCAAGGTCTGGCAATTTCGAAATGTGCGACAAAACTCATTCGCAAGTAATTTGTTTTTCTCTCCCGACCAAAGCACCGTCTGGCTCCTCGGAGGCGAGAAGACCAATTCAGTTGCATCTTTCATCAGCCCACTATCAGTCTCCATATACCGTCCTCCGGCGGCACCGCGCATCGCGATTCTCAATCGTGTTTTCCATTCTACCTCGAGTATTTCGCGACAACAGACCCCAACCGAACCATCGATTCCCAGCTAAGTCGGCGCTTTGGGACAGCATTCCAGGACTGTCCCGCGGCCATGGCGCCACCATAATTTATCATCATGGCTCGCTCGCCTTGAATGTTATCCCTCGGAATGACGTCTGCACAACCAAAACGCTAGCGTATTTCTTCAGTTTAACAGACACCCCCGCAGCTAAAAAATGCTTCCGCGCAATAGATCATTCGAACCATAATCGATTGCATTTGTCAATCACCTGCCAGATTGCGGCAAACCGGCATCCGCCACCTTTGCGGCCCCCACCGCCCCACGCCCGCCGATCAATGCCTCGACCGCCCAGTAATAGGGATGCGCCTGCACGGCACGATCGCCGACGGCCTCATCCAGCATCCGGCGCTGTGACAGCGCCAGCGCTGCAGCCGGCCCGGCATCCGGGTTGGCTTGCAGCGCCTGCAAGAACAAATCGGTCAGATAGGTCGTCGTCGCATCGTTCGCATCCCAGTGGGTCACCAGCAACGATCGGGC
>JAQGHW010000412.1 GCA_028291505.1 Rhodopila sp.
CACACACCATGGACATCAGTCCCGATCCGGCCCGGAAACGCGGAAAGCTCACACTGGCGATCGACGTCGGTGGCACGCGGTTGAAGGTCGGACTGCTCGATCAGAACGGAGACATGGTGGCGGGCCCCAACCGGGTGAACACGCCGCAGCATCCAAACCCGCAGGTGGTGGTGGACGCCCTGGTTGGATTGGCAGCTCCGTTGGGCGATTTCGACCGGATTTCGGTGGGCTTCCCCGGCGTCGTGCGACACGGACAAGTGCTGACGGCGCCCAATCTCGGCACCCTGGAATGGCAGCACTTTCCTCTCGCGGCATCGCTCACCGACAAACTGGGCAAACCCGCCCGGATGCTGAATGACGCCGAGGTGCAGGGACTTGGCGTGATCAGCGGCAAGGGATTGGAGTGCGTGATCACTCTTGGCACCGGTATGGGCTTCGCGCTGTTCCAGGACGGCCTGCCTGTCCCGCATCTGGAACTGAGCCAGCATCCGATCCACAAGGGCAAGACCTATGACCAGTTCATCGGCGTCGTCGCGTTCAGGGAGGTGGGTCGAAAGCGCTGGAATCGGCGTCTGCGGCGCGTGCTGGCGTGCATCACGACGCTGGTCGGCTTCGATACGCTTTATATCGGCGGCGGAAATGCCAAGCAGATGGATCTGGAATTAGCCCCGAACATCCGGCCGGTGTCGAATGAGGCGGGAATCACCGGCGGCGTGAAACTGTGGGATACGACGCTGGATCCGATGTTCGCAATCAAAGGATAGCCAGGCCGGAACTCGGCCCGCACCCTCCCTATGCTGCCCGGCTTGGCGCCAGCGCCACCGGCAACCGAGTGATCGCCTGGTCGATCAACACCGCATCCGCGGCAGCGGTCAGCCCCGCGGCAAGCACCTGTCGAGCGGCCGTGGTCGCCACTTCCGCAGCGGCGAGACGGACGTCATCGACCGCAGCCTTCTCCGCAGCGGCGATCCGCTCGATCGCCATCTGCTCGCGCCGCCTGGCGGATGTCTCGGCTTCGGCCGCGGCAGCGGCGGTTACCCGGATGGCTTCAGCGCGGGCACCCTCGATCAGGGCCTTTGCTTCGGCCAATGCATCGGCGCGCTGCTTTTCGGCATCACGCAGCATTGACTCCGCTTCGCGACGAAGTCTGGCGGCTTCCTCTAGTTCGGCTTTCACCGCAGCCGCGCGGGCGTCCAGCATCCCGGCCAGAACCGCCCAAAGCCGCCTCCCGAACAGTACAAAGAACAGGATAAACGCAAGAACAACCCAGTTCCTGGGATCTCCGAAGAAGCTTTCCTCATGGTGCATCGTGGTCTGCTCCTGTCAGGTTTGACCGCGCGATTGACACGCTCCGACGGCTCCGCCTCGCACGATCGCGCTCTACCCGATACCGCGAGCGGCCAGAGCCGACCCGACGGCAGCGTCCAATCGGCTGGGATCCGGCGCTACACCGGTCAACCGCGTCACAACCGTCGCGGCGGTTTCGGTCGCCACCTGACGTAGCGCGCTCATCGCCGAGGCACGCGCCCGGGCAATCTGCGCCTCCGAGTCCTGCAACTGCGCTTCCAGCCGTGCGTTCACCGCCTCGGCCTGCACCGCCGCGGCTTGCTTTGCCTCATTCAGCGCGGCATTGATCGCCGCCTGCGCTTCGGCCCTCGCCTTGGCGATCGCCTGGTCGGCATCGGCCATGCCGGCGTCGGCGCTGGCCTTGGCGGCATTGGCCTCATTCAGATCCTTGGCGATCCTCGCCGCCCGTTCCTCCAGCACCGACGCCACCAACGGCAACGCGCTGCGCGACAGCAGGAGGTAAAGCACGACGAAGATGATCGCGCCCCAGACCACCTGGCTGACGGTCAGCGGGGTCGTGAAGTCGAGCTGAGGCATGCCTTCCGCCATCGCGGCGGCTGGCAGCATCAGCCCACCAGCAAGACCCGCCACGACGGGTGAAACAATCCAGCCGAACAGTTTCATGACGACAACTTCATGGTGTTTGCCGAACGCCCCCCGCCCTGGTCCGGAACACGCCGTTTCAGACCAGGCAGGGGCGCCCCCATCTTGGTCAGACGAAAAGGATGATGAACGCGATGACCAAGGCGTACAGCGCGACCGCTTCCGTAAGCGCGAAGCCAAGAATCGCCAGGCCGAACACCCTGTCGCGCGCGGCGGGGTTGCGCGCCACGCTGCTGACCAGCGCTGCGAAAATATTGCCGATGCCGACGCCGACACCCGCGAGGGCGATCACGGCAAGCCCGGCACCAACCATCTTGGCGGAAGCGAGATCCATAGTCCGATTTCCTTTCGATTATCCGGTCGCGCGGGCGGAGACTTCAGCCCGGTTGTTCAGAGGTTGAAGCGTGGTGTCAGTGCAGGTGAACCGCGTCGTGCAGATAGATGCAGGTCAGGATCGCAAAGACATAGGCCTGCAGGCTCGCCACCAGGATCTCGAACCCGATCAGGATCGTGTCGAGCCCGAAGGCCAGAGCCGCCGGGAGATACCCCAGCCATCCCAGGCCACCCAGCATGATGATGAAGGCGCCGAACACCTCCAGCATCACGTGGCCGGCCATCATGTTGGCGAAAAGCCGAACCGACAGCGAGATGATGCGCGAAAAGTAGGAGATCACCTCGATCACGACCAGCAAAGGCGCCAGCGCCACCGGGATACCCTTCGGCAAGAAATAGCTGAAGAAGTGCAGCCCGTGTTCCTTCAGCGCGACGCCTGTCACCAGTATGAATACAAGCAGGGTCAGCGCCAGCGTCACCATGATGTGGCTGGTGAAGGTGAAGAAATAGGGGAACACGCCCAGCAGGTTCCCGAACAGGATGAAAAAGAACAGGGTAAATACCAGCGGGAAGAACTTTCGGCCTTCCGGACCGATGGTCTCGGTGCACATCGACATGATGGTTTCGTAGCCCAGCTCCGCCGCCGCCTGCAGCCGGCCCGGCACCATCGCCCGCGGCTTCATGCCAGCCCACAGCAGCGCAAGCACCAGCAGGCCGGCAACCACCATCATCAGGTTTGACTGAGTGAAGTTGACCGAACCGCCAATACGACCCAAAGCCGGATGAAGCTGGAACTGCCCCAGCGCGTCAATGCTACTCGAACCCTCGGCCGCCACGCTGCCCGCTCCTACCCATTACCCGATCCAGACTGCTTTGGTGCGAGCACGCGCCAAAGATTCACTACCCCCGCCGCACCACCCAGCGGGACGAACACGGCCGTCAGAATCGGAGTGGTATGGAACAGGCGGTCCAGCCCGTACCCGATGGCGACTGCCACCACAAGGGCCGACGCCAACTCGATCCCCACCCGCATGCCGATTCCCCACGGCGAACCGCCGAGCCCGCCCTGGTCTCCCGGGGATTGCTTGGGCGGGGCGTCGAGACCCTGCTTGCTCCTGGCTGCTTTCAGACGTGCCTCGAATGAGGGGTCTGAACCGCCATTTTCCTGACTCATGCTCGCCCCTGGCGACGTTATGTGCCGGAAAGCGAGGGCTTGCTACCGACGGGCGATACAGGTGTCAAGAACGCTCGGTCAATTTAACGGTCGGAACGAAACGCAGTGTTGCCGGCGCAACACGCCGAGGCCCAACGGGACAGCGCCCAACAGGACAGGCCCGAACGCGGCACGGCCCAACACAGCATGACAGGGTGAACTTCCGGTGACTGCGCGTGATCCTGACCTGCTCCGGCGTCAGCTTCGCGCATGGCTCGAATGACGGCCGAAAGAGCATCGCCACCACCATCGGTGAGCGGATCGGCAAGCGCCATCTGTCGCCTGCCCGGGGCGCATCGGCG
>JAQGHW010000036.1 GCA_028291505.1 Rhodopila sp.
AACTGTCCCCGATACGGGCGCACCACGCGCAGCAACGTGCGGATCGTCGCCGGCCAGGTCACCTGGGCAGCATCCTGCGACAGGCTCTCCACAACCGCCCCGGTTGCGGGCCCATCGGGCCGGCCAGCCTCGGCCGCCAACAGCGGAACAACAACGGCGTCCCGCTCGCCCAGCTGCGACCCCATCAGGTCGCGGTACGGACCATCCTGCCGGATCAGATCGCGATGATGCCCCGACTGCACCACCGCCCCGTCGTTCAGCACCAGAATCCGGTCGGCGCCAATCACGCTGGACAGCCGGTGCGCCAGGATCAGCGTCGTTCGCCCCACCATCAGCCGGTCCAGCGCCTGCTGGATGATCGCCTCGTTCTCCGTATCGACCGACGACAGCGCCTCATCCAGCACCAGCACCGGCGAATCCCTCAGCAGCGCCCGAGCGATCGCCACCCGCTGTCGCTGCCCGCCGGACAGGCTGGTCCCCCGTTCGCCGATAACCGTCTGGTAGCCGTCGGGCAACGCACTGATAAAACCATGCGCATTCGCGGCAGTCGCCGCGGCGACGACCTCGGCCTCCGAAGCCTCCGGACAGCCGAGGCGCAGGTTTTCCTCCACCGTCCCATGGAACAGGTAAGTGTCCTGCGACACGACGGCGATCATGCCCCGCACCTGCGCCGGATCCAGATCGCGAAGATCGTGGCCCCCGATCCGGATAATCCCGCCCTGAGCCTGGTGCAGCCGCGACAGCAGCCGCACGATGGTCGACTTGCCGGAACCGCTGGGTCCAACGATTCCCACACGCTCGCCCGCGCCGATCCGGAACGTCAGGCCGGTATGCGCCGCCCGCCGCCCGCCGGGGTAGGCGAACGCCACGTTGTCGAAAACGATCTCCGGCGTCAGCGACCCAACCGCCGCACCGCCCAAACCCGCCACATTCGTATCCAGCAGCGCGTTGATCCCGGTCGCCGCCGCCTGTCCGTTCAGCCCTTGGTGCAGCACCCCCCGCAGATCGCGCAGCGGCCGAAAAATCTCCGTCCCCGCCATCAGCACGATCAGCAGTGCCTCGATGCTCATCTCGCCATGCCGCACCCGCCAGGCCCCAAGCGCCAGCGCCGCCGCTGACCCCAACGCGGTGCCAAGATCGGTAAACCCGCGAGTCAGCACGTTCAGCGACAGCACCCAGAACGTGCTGTCCGACAGCGCTCGGGCCTTCGCCGCCAGCATGCGGCCATACGCCGCGCTCTGCCCGAACGCCTTAAGCGTCGGCAACCCCTGGACCGCATCCAGGAACTCCTCGCCGAACGACTTGAACGCGGACTGCCGGATGCGCGACGCCCGAGCGGTCGCGCGATGGACCGTGGCCGGCAGGATCAGTGTGAACAACGCCGCAGCCAGCATCACCGTGGCGACCGGCACGTCCCACCATGCGATGAACACGAATATCGCGAACGGCGCGCAGATCGCGATCGTCACCTGCGGCAGATACTGGCCGAAGAACGATTGAAGCTGCTCCACGCCATCGACCATCGACAGCATGACACCGCCGGTCCGCTCCGCCCCGAACCAGGCCGGACCAAGTTCCAGAATCTTGTCGAACAGCCGGCCGCGCAAGGCTTCCTGCACCCGAGCGGCGGTGCGGTGGGCAATCATGGTGCGATGGTGGTCCAGCCAGGCTCGCAGCAGGATCGCGGCGGCCGCGCCCAGCAACGGCAGGATCAGAGTTTCGCCCCGGAAGACCCCGCCCAGGAAGCGCCCGAGGAATGCGAAGCGGGCAATCCCCACCGCCAAGGCGAGCAACCCAATTCCGGCCGAAAGAGCGATGCGGCCTCGCAGGCCAGCGGTCAGACGCCACAGCTTCAGATCGAAATGCATGCGGCGATGGTGCCTCAGTCAGCGGCGAGCGTCGATAGCCCGAAGGCCGGCTCCTCCCGTCGAGGCAACACCGCCTGTTAACGGAATCCTAACCATGTTCGGCGATACTGGGGACTCCGCAGCAATTCCAACGGTGTCCGCCGGCGTGTCGTCGTCTCACTCTCTTCTGCGTAGTGCCATCCTGTGGCGCGGCGTGTTGCTGCTCGTGTCGGCCGTGGCCAGGCAAGGCGGCGCGATCCTTGGACTGTGTGGCATCGTATTCATCTGGGGTGGCGTTCTCCTCTCGGCCCGGCAACGGTCAAGATCGCATTGCGATTGAAGCCCGACGGTTACCTAGTGAAACCGGTTTCGCCCAAAAATTTAGCCGCCTTGTCCGGGACCATGTTCGATCTGCCGTAACCCCGCCGGGTCCGGTGCCGCGGCGGACACCATCGTTCTAGCCTCAAAGTTTATATCGACACCGTATCAGCATCCGTTGCCGAATCCGATGGCATTAATTTTGCTTCATTCCCGGAAAATCTCTCGCTCGGGGGCGGGCATGCTGGTCGAGGCGAAACCATACGAATACAGCTTGAACCTGGCAGCCGCCGCGCTGCTGATTATCGACATGCAGCGCGACTTCCTCGAACCCGGTGGGTTCGGGGAGATGCTCGGCAATGACGTGTCCCAGCTCCGCCGCACAATCGAGCCGAACAAGGCTCTGTTGTCGGCATGGCGCGCAGCCGGCGGCCTGGTGATCCATACCCGTGAAGGCCATCGTCCCGACCTCGCCGACCTGCCGCCCGCCAAGAAAATCCGCGGCCGCAGCGCGACCTGTATCGGCGATCCAGGCCCAATGGGCCGCATCCTGGTGCGCGGTGAGGCCGGCCACGACATCATCCACGAACTGTATCCCGCGGCTGGGGAGCCGGTGATCGACAAGCCGGGCAAGGGTGCGTTCTTCGCCACCGACCTGCACGCCATCCTGCAGAACCGGGGTATCCAGCAGCTCGTCGTTACCGGCGTCACGACAGAGGTCTGCGTCAACACCACGGTTCGGGAAGCCAATGACCGCGGCTACGACTGCCTTGTCGTCAGCGACTGCTGCGGTTCCTACTTCCCCGAGTTCCACGAAATGGGACTACGCATGATTGCCGCACAAGGCGGCATTTTTGGCTGGGTCGCGCCCTCAGCCACGGTCATTCAGGCGCTCGCAAGCATCAATGTGATGAAAGGAGCAGCAGAATGAGCGCGAATGTGGCAATGGGAAGTCGGCCAAAGTTCTGGGTGTCAGGCGACTGGAACGCCTTGTTCGGCTTCGGCACCAACATCCTGGTGAACGTGCTGGTGCTGACGGGCCTGCTGCGCTTCGTACTGAAAATGCCCGACGCGCTCGTCTTCGGCCGGATCCTGCCCGCGCTCGGCCTGATGCTGTTCCTCAGCACCGGATACTATGCCTTCCTGGCCTGGAACCTGGCGCGGAAGACCGGACGCTCCGACGTCTGCGCGCTACCGTCGGGCATCAGCGTGCCGCACATGTTTGTCGTGACGTTTGTGGTGATGTTGCCGATCAAGCTCGCCACCAACGACCCGATCCAGGCGTGGGAAGCCGGCCTGACCTGGGTGTTCATCCAAAGCTTCGTCCTGATGGCCGGCGGCTTCGTCGGTCCGTACATCAGAAAGATCACGCCGCGCGCCGCTTTGTTGGGATCGCTGGCCGGCATCTCGATCACCTTCATCTCCATGAGCCCTGCCGCACAGGTCTTCACCACCCCGGTGATCGGCGTGGTCTGCTTCGCGGTCATCCTGGCCAACTGGTTCGGCGGCGTGCGCTATTTCGGCGGCGTCCCCGGCGGGCTGGTGGCGATCGCCATCGGAACTGTCATCGCCTGGGCATCCACGGCGCTGGGCCTGAACTACGGCGACCTTAGCCTGGCGAAACTCGGTGCGTCCGTCTCCAACTTCGGCTTTTCCGTCCCGATCCCGGCGTTCAACTATGCTTTCGACGGTTTCAAGTATCTGGGCGTCATCCTGGTCACGGCGATTCCCTTCGGCATCTACGACCTGATCGAGGCTTTGGACAACGTTGAAAGCGCCGCCGCCGCCGGTGACAGCTTCCCCACCACCCGCGTGCTGACCGCCGACGGCGTCATCAGCCTGATCGGCTGCCTGCTCGGTAACCCCTTCATCAACGCGGTCTATATCGGCCATCCAGGCTGGAAGGCGATGGGCGGACGCATCGGCTACTCCGCCATGACCGGCATCATTGTGCTGGTGCTGACCTGGTTCGGCATCATCGCCGTCATCAGCGCGTTGATCCCGGTCGTCGCGATCCTGCCGATCCTGCTGTATATCGGCATGCTGATCGGTTCGCAGGCGTTCCAGGAATCGCCGCACCGGCACGCACCGGCCATCGTGCTGGCGCTGCTGCCGCAGCTCGCGGCCTGGGGCAAGACGCAGATCGACAACGCCCTGGGTGCCGCCGGGACCAGCGCGGCCGCGGTGGGAACCGCCAAACTCGCCCAGGTCGGCGTGCTGTATAACGGGCTGGAGGTGTTGGGCGGAGGTGCCACGCTCGCGGGCATCATCCTGGGTGCCATCACGGTCTACATCATCGACCGAGCCTTCGATAAAGCCGCCGCATTCGCGTTGGCCGGAACGTTCCTGACCTTCTTCGGCTTCATACACGGGGCGGAGGGCATCGGTATCAACAGTTCACCGACCGTGGCGGTGTCCTATCTCGGCGTCGCCGGCATCCTGTTCTATCTGTCGAAGTACGCGGAGTTCCATCCGGTGGCGATGGATCTCCACGAAGCCGCGGCAGAGGCTGATTAATGCGCGATCGCCTGAGGCAAGCCCAGGCGATCATGGTCTAATGCACCAGAATGTGGGCGGTGCTTTGGACGAGGTCCCGTAGTTCCGCCAGCAGGTGGCCGACCTGGTCGGTTACAAAGAACAGTGTCGCAAGAAACAATCCTTGATGCGCGTGGCGCCATGCGCTGATCCGCCGCTCGAATCGTTCCAGCGGCAACGCCAGAAACATCTTCATCCCGACCAACCCGAACAACGCCCCGAAAACCACATCGCTTGGGAAATGAATTCCGAGGTACATGCGTGGAAGGTCGATGATGACGATGGTCCAGACGAAGGCGATCATTCCGGCAACGCGATTGACACTCCAAAGACCGGTACCCAGCGCGAAGAAGAACATCGCGTGGTCGCTGGGAAAGCTGTTCCAGTTGCTCAGGCTATGGCTGTCGAAGTCGGTGACCGGGAAGTTCAATCCGAGATCCGAAAACAACGGGCGCTGAT
>JAQGHW010000454.1 GCA_028291505.1 Rhodopila sp.
ATTGGAGCTTCTGGTCAGCAATCATCGCGAGGATATGATGGCCGGCGGCGTTGACCTCGCGCTGCGCTTCGGGCCGCCCGACGCATCGGCGCTGATCGCGCGAAAGATTCTCGAAACGCGCATCATAACCTGTGCGTCTCCGAGCTATCTCGCGCGCCGGGGGACACCCAAAGTCCCGAAAGACATTGCAAGTCACGAAGCGCTGCTGTTCCGGGACCCGCAATCGGGGCGGCCGTTCAGCTGGGAGTTTCATCGGCGGGGAAACGTCGTCGAGGTCCCCGTCGACGGGCGCATCGTGATGGACGATCCCTCGGCGGCTTTGGCAGCCTGCGAAGCCGGGCAGGGTTTATTTCAGAGCTTGGAACTCGGTCTGACCCAGTGGCTGGCGATCGGGAAGCTCGTGCAGGTCCTGCCCGAATGGTCGGACGAGCGTTTCCCCTTGTATGCCTATTATCCCTCGCGCCGGCAGGCGCCAGCCAAGCTACGCGCCTTTCTCGAATTCATTCACGTCATCGCCGCGGACGCTTGAGTCTGATTTGTCCCATTGGCTGCCGTTTATCGGCAATGATCGGATGGTTTCCCTTGGGCGCAAAGTGACCATGAGGGGTTTAATTACGGTCATTCAACGGCCCAAGCTGGCGGTACCTACGCGTCCAATGCAAGCCATTCGGCGTTCGGGTTCAGCTGCTTAACACTGGCCATCCGGCCATTCCGCAGGCCAGTGTACGCGGGCCCATGCGGCGCTCATCCGCTGCGTCATCGATCGAAAATGCTGGGCCGCGAGTCAATGTTATTGACTGATCATTCTATAATGCTTAACTACGAGCCATGGCACGGCCAAGGGAATTCGATGCGGAACTAGCGCTTGACGCAGCCATCTCGGTGTTCCGCGAGCACGGCTATGAGGGAAGCTCGGCGCAGATGCTCGTCGACGCCATGGGGATCGGACGGCAGAGCCTCTACGCCGCCTTTGGCGACAAATGGCAGCTCTATCGTTCAGCGGTGGGTCGCTACGGGATGGGCGAATGCGCTGCGCATCTCGAAGCGATTCGCAGCGGCGGGCGTGCCATCAACGGAATCGACGCTATGCTGCGTCGCGTCGTTGAAACGGCCTCTCAACCGTGTCTCGGCGTCAGTTCGATCTGTGAGTTCGGCGCCTCCCGTCCCGACCTCATGGAGATCAACGCGCTGCTGGCGAGAAGCTTGCACGCAATTTTAGCCGGCCGCATCCGCAATGCGCAGCGCGAAGGCGATGTCGCCACTGGAATCGACCCCGATACGATCGCCGAGTTTCTGATCGCGAACATCGCCGGCATCCGCGTTGCCGGACGCAGCGGCGCCGACCGCGCGACTCTGAACAGCCTGGCCGACATGGCGCTAAGGGCGCTGCGGTAGCCCTTTGTTTGTCAAATTATGGAACGACCATTCAATATAGGAGAAGGGAATGAGAGCCATTGTGATGAACGGCCTGGGTGGCCGCGAGATGCTGGAATATGTTGAGCGCCCCGACCCGGTGCCGGGTTCGGGCGAGGCATTGGTTGAGATCGGCTTCGCGGGCGTCAACTTCATGGATATCGGCGTGCGGCAGGGCGTGGCCTGGACCGAGGTTCCCAATCCCAAGATTCTCGGCGTCGAAGGTGTGGGCCGTGTCCTGGCGGTGGGGGGCGGCGCCGATGACGTCGAGCCCGGCCAGCGGGTCGCGTGGGTCTACGCGCCCGGAAGCTATGCGCAGCGGATCGCGATCCCGGCTGCCGCGCTCGTGCCGGTTCCCGACACGATCGACGATCGTACGGCCGCCTCCGTGATGATGCAGGGCCTGACCGCGAGCCACTTCGCGACCGACTTTTATCCGGTGCAGCCCGGCGACATCGCCTTCGTCCACGCCGCAGCGGGTGGCGTCGGACTGCTGCTGACCCAGATCATCAAGCTGCGGGGCGGTCATGTCATCGGGCGCGTCTCGTCGGAGGAAAAGGTCGCCGCGGCCAAGGAGGCGGGCGCCGACCATGTGATTGTCGATACCGAGGGTCGGTTCGCCGAGCAGGCGCTGCGTCTGACCCGTGGCGAAGGCGTGCATGTCGTCTATGACGGCTCCGGGCCGAGGACCTTTCAGGGATCGCTCGACGTGCTGCGCCGGTCGGGCACGTTCTGCTGGTATGGCCCGGTCCTTGGAGGACCGGGACCGCTCGACATCATGAGCCTGCCAAAGAGCATCAAGATCGGTTACGGGGTGTTCTCCGACCATATCCATACCCCCGAACTGCTTCGCGCGCATTCGGCGCAGCTATTCGACTGGATCGCGCAAGGGAAGCTCAAGGTCCGGGTCGGGGGCGAGTATCGGCTGGCGGACACGGCGATGGCCCATGCCGACATGGAGAGCCGCAGGACCACCGGCAAGCTGCTGCTCGTCCCATAGGTTCCAGGCCCGCCATCGTCTTCGGCGGGGCACTGACTTAAGTCTCGCGGGCCGACCGGGCGACCGGCTTGTATCCTCGATCTGCGACTTCGGTCGATGAGCTATCGCCCTGCGTAACGCAAATCCCGACCTGATGCACGACGTGAAGTGCGCGGAGTCAGCCACGAGCGCCTGGAGAACAATGTCCGCATTTCGTGCTGAGCGCCGAAAAGTAGCCCGTCGCCCCCCATCCAGGTCAGTGACGACCAGATGCGGGATGTCCGCTCTCGACGGCTGAGTGACGTGGATGGGCGCAAAGCGGTCAACCACGAATGGCCGGAGTCGCGTAAGGGTCAGTCGATCCAGCAAAGCGGCTTCGGGGGCGACGCACTCGAGCGCACCTGCCCACCCGGGCAGTAGGCAACGAACCAAGTCCGCCGCACATATAGGGCAGACCCTATGTGGAGAACCCGATGCCAACCCACTCTTCCCTTGCCGAACTTTCCTCGTCCTTGGCGAGCCTCGTCACCGGCGCCGGCCCAAGCATAGTGTCGGTTCGATCGCACCGCTCCCTTTCAACAGGCTTCGTTTGGCGACCGGGACTCGTGGTCACGGCGGACGAGGCGCTCGCCGAAGAAGGCGAAGTCGCCGTCACACTGCATGGCGGGGAAACCATCCCGGCAAAAATCGCGGGTCGCGATCCGTCCACGGACGTCGCCCTGCTGCGGATTGATCGGATCGATTTACCCCAGGCGGCGCTCAATGATGGCACCCCAGAGGGCGGCGCGCTCGTCGTGGCTGTCGGCGCCGACGACGGTGCCCCGACAGCGGCGTTGGGCGTGGTCGGCCGTAGCGCCGGCGCCTGGCGTTCGATTCGGGGCGGCAAGATCGATGCGCGGATCGACCTCGATCTTTGTCTACGAAGGAGCGCCGAGGGCGGTCTTGCGGTCGACGCGGCCGGTCGGGCATTCGGAATGGCAGTATTCGGTCCTCGCCGGACGACGCTCGTTATTCCAACTGCGACCATCGACCGGGTTGCGTCGACGCTGGAGCGCCACGGGCGTATCCCGCGCGGCTATCTCGGCCTCGGGCTGCAGCCGGTGACGCTGTCCGGCAGCCAGGAGACCGGCGCCATGGTCGCAAGCATCGATCCTAAAGGGCCAGGAGCCGCCGCGGGCCTTTTCCAGGGCGACATTATCACCGCTTGGAACGGGGCGGCTCTGGGCGGCCTGCGCGCGCTTATGCGGTCGCTTGGGCCAGACAGCGTCGGCCAAGAGGCGACCGCAACGGTTCGCCGTGGCGGCGAGACGCGTGAAGTTCGACTTATCCTCGGCGAGAGACCCGTGAATTGAGCGAAACGGACGTTCGGCCGATCCGCCTGGCGTTGGCGGTCGTCGACCTCGACCTGGCCGATCGCCTCGTCCAGCAATTGGCGGCGGCGCCGGGAATAGTCTTGGTCAGCGATGTCGCCTCGGCCGACGCGGTTATCGCGTCGCCGGATGCGGCCCCGTCGGACGGAGACCCGGCGCTGACGCCGCGCGAACAGGAAGTGCTATCGCTCCTGGCGGAAGGCGCATCCAACAAGACCATCGCCCGCCGCCTCGGTATTTCAGTGCATACCGCCAAATTCCATGTCGGGCAGATTCTGGACAAGCTGGACGCGAGCGGTCGAACCGACGCCGTCGCCCATGCCGCTCGGCGCGGTGTTCTCGATCTTTGAGACCTTTATGACTCGTATCGCTCGATCCCAACTTGACGTCGCGCCGCCTCTGTTGGATGAGGACGCTCTTGACGCCTATTCCCGAACCGTCGCTTCGGTCGCCGACCGCGTCGGGCCATCGGTGGTGCGTGTCGAGAGCCGGCCTGGCTCAGGCGGCCGAGGCGGAGTCGGTTCCGGCTTTCTTATCGCTCCGGATGGGCTCGTGTTGACGAACAGCCACGTCGTCAACGGCGCCAAGCGGGTTCGTCTGACCTTCGCCGAAGGCGGCGATGCCGAGGCCCTCGTGCTCGGCGACGATCCGGACACCGATCTGGCTCTGCTCAGCGCTGCGCCGCCGGCGAGCACACCGGCCGCAAGGCTGGGCGATTCGAAGAAGCTCCGACGCGGTCATCTGGCGGTCGCGATCGGCAATCCTCTGGGATTTCAGTCGACGGTCACCGCCGGGGTGGTTTCGGCTCTCGGCCGCACGCTCCGCGCGCGCAGCGGAAGGCTGATCGATGACGTCGTTCAGACGGACGCGGCGCTCAACCCTGGAAACTCCGGTGGCCCTCTCGTTACCGGCAACGGCGACGTCGTCGGCATCAACACCGCGATGATCGGCGGTGCCCAGGGCCTCTGCTTCGCAGTCGCCAGCAATACAGCGACCTTCGTCGTTGGCGCGTTCGTGACGCACGGGCGCGTACGGCGCGCCCAGATCGGGATCGTCGCTCAAACCATCCCGTTGCCGCGGCGGCTGGCGCTCGCGGTCGGCGCGGGTCCGCGGGCGGTCCGGATCGGAGAACTCGAGGCCGGCGGTCCCGCCCAACGGGCCGGTCTCAGCACAGGTGATCTCATTCTGACCCTGGAGGGGTTCCCGGTCGATGGCACCGACGATCTTGTTCGCATGCTCGATGCCAGCCGGATCGGACGAGACACGACCCTCGGAATTCTACGTGGAGGCCGGGTTGAGCAGCGCTCAGTGAAGCCCGCCGAGCGGCGAGCCTAAATCTGCCGTTGGGCCACCAAGACTGGTATTACGTCTGTCCGCACGTACCCGGACCTCGTGCTTGTGGCCCGTTACCCACAAAACGCAGATTGTGCGTAACACAGCCCTCACGCTCTTCTCGCGCAGCATCTGTCCGTGGTCCGCTCCGGGCCCCAATCAGGCCGCCGCGTCCGTCAACGCGTCCACCGCGAAGTCGATAACCGTGCGGACGCTGTGCAGCATGCTTCGCCGCGATGCGAACACGAGGTGGAGGATGCCGTCAGCGGCCCCCACTCCGGCACCAGGCGGATCAATCGCCCCGCTTTGAGAGCCGCCCGGCATTCGATCTCCGGCAGGAGGGCGGCCCCCACCCCCGCCAGGGCGCGGCGAGGAGGGTTTTGAGGTCGCCCGCCGCCAGCCGCGCGTCAAATTCGACCGAGTAGTGGCTGAGGTCCCCGGCCGAAAGCCGCCAGACGGACTGACCGGGCCCTTCATTGGCGTCCACCAGTGGGAGGCCAGCCAGATCCTGCGGCGTGCGCGCATCCCCAACCATATTCAGGCCGCAAACCGGTCGCCGAACATCGGTCGTCCGCTTTTCGATTCAGCTTCGGTCGCCTCGTCCTGAAGCACGTCCCAGTGCTCGGCGAGGCGGCCATCCTCGATCCTGACCACATCAGCAGCGATCCGTGCGGCGGGGCGGCCCTCGCCCGTGAAGCGGCCATGGAGAATCACATAGTCCCCCTCCGCCACGACAATACCGGACTCATAGCGGAGAGTGTCCGGCGCGCTTCGGATAAGGTCGAACAATCCCTCGCGGCCTGGCTCGATATGGGCGCTATGTTGGATGTAGGTGTCCGACCAAAAGCGCGCAGCAGCTTCGTAATCGCGCTTATTAAAGAGCGTATCGAACGCCTGTAGCACCAACTCCTTGTTCTGTTCCGCAATGGTATTGGCCATGTTGATCTCCATATCAATCGGGGGAAGTCTCAGAGCTTTGAACCGCCGTCGACCCTCACGATGTCGCCGTTGATCCAGCGGGCCTCATTGGACGCAAGGAAGGCGATGACATCGCCCACATCGTCCGCTTGGCCGAGACGCTTCAGCGCCTGAATGCTAAGCGTGAAGTCGCGCCCTGCATCGGTCTTGGTGAAGCTCGACAGGTCGGTCGCGATGGCGCCGGGCGCCACGGCGTTCACGCG
>JAQGHW010000038.1 GCA_028291505.1 Rhodopila sp.
CCAGGCCCTGCACGCCGCCGGTCCAGTCCTCGAACAGCTTGTATTTAAGGATCTGCGGGATCGCCACCGCCAGTGCGAACGTCGTCAGCGCCAGATACAGCCCGCCCAGCCGCAGCGCCGGCAGCCCGAGCAGGAACCCCACGCCGGCGCAGACAATGGCCGAGATCGGCAGTGTCGCCCAGTACGGCACGTCCCACGACGACATCAGAATCGCCGTGGTATAGGCGCCGATCGCATAGAACGCGCCGTGCCCCAGCGAAATCTGCCCGTTGAACCCGGTCAGCAGCGACAACCCCAGGATCGCGATGGCATAGACCACCACCATCGTCAGCTGGAACAGGTGATAGTCGGTGAAGTCCGCTATCGGCACGATCACCGCGAGCAGCACCAGGACGGCGATGATCCAGGGGGTCCGCATGTTCATCATACCCGGCTGTAGACTCTGCGGCCCATCAGGCCGGTCGGCTTGATCGTCAGGACTGCCACGATGATCACCAGCGCCATCGTCAACTTCAGTTCGGTCCCCACCAAATAGGCACCGCCGAGGTTCTCGATGATGCCCACCGCGAAACCGCCCAGCACCGCGCCCAGCGGGTTGTCGATCCCGCCCAGCAGCGCACCGGCGAACGCGTACAGCAGAATGCCGGACATCATGTTGGGATCGAGGAACACGATCGGCGCCACCATGCACCCGGCGACCGCCCCGATCGCCGCCGCCAGGCCCCAACCCAGCGCCAGCATCCAGCCGACGCGGACGCCGACCAGCCGGGACGATGTCGGATTGAAAGCCGCCGCCCGCATCGCCAGCCCCAGCCGTGTGTGCCGGAAGAACAGATAGACACTGATCAGGACGATCAGCGTGACGGCGGTGGATCCAAGCTCATGGCCCGACAGATAGCCGCCCAGCATCGGATGATCCGGAAACGGCGAGGGAAACTGCTTGATCGTATAATCGAAGAACCAGCCGCTCATCGCGTTGATGATCAGCAGCAGCCCGATGAACACCCCGACCGAGGCCAACACCGGCGCGTTCGCCAGCGGCCGCATCAGGACACGCTCGATCGCCACGCCGATGCCAAAGGACACCACCACGGCGATGAGGAACGCCACCCAGTACGGGAAGCCCGCGTTGATGAAGGTCAGCGCGATATAGGTGGAGAAGGTCGCCATCTCCCCCTGCGCGAAGTTCACGTGGTGGGTGGCCTGGTAGATCATCACCAGGGCCAGCGCCACGCTGGCGTAGATACCACCGGTGGCGATGCCCGACATGATCTGATGGAGTACGCCCGCGAGCATCGTTCCCCCTACCCTTTGTGCCGTATCATCGTTCGGCCTCCACCATCGCGGTCAGTAACCGAGATACGAGCGGCGGATGCCCTCGTCCTGGCCGATCTCCGCCGACGAACCGGACATCACGATGCGGCCGGTTTCCAGCACGTAGGCGTCCTCGGAGAATTCCAGCGCGATGGTGGCGTTCTGCTCCACCAGCAGGATGCTGACGCCGGCGTCCTGCTTGATCCGCGCGAGGATGCGGAAAATCTCCTGCACGACCAGCGGGGCGAGGCCGAAGGACGGTTCATCCAGCAGCAGCAGGCGGGGACGCAGCAGCAACGCGCGCACGATGGCCAGCATCTGCTGCTCGCCGCCCGACAGGGTTCCGGCCTGCTGTTTGTAGCGCTCCTTCAGGCGGGGAAAATAATCGAACATATGCTCGAAATCGTCGGTCGTCTCACGCGCCGGCCTGGTGTAGGCGCCCAGCCGCATGTTCTCCTCGACCGTGAGTTCCATGAAGGTTCCGCGACCCTCGGGCACGTGGGCGCACCCCAGCCGGACGATATCCTCGGTCGCCATGCCGTCGATGCGCTTGCCGTCGAGGATGAGTTCCCCGCGGGTCCGAACCAGGCCGCAGATCGCACGCAACGTGGTGGTCTTGCCGGCGCCATTGGCACCCAGAAGCGCGGTCACGCCCCCCTGGCGGACCGCGAAATCGATGCCGTGGAGGACCCTGGTTTCGCCATAGGCGGCGTGCAGACCCTTGGCCTCAAGCAGATTAGTCACGCCGGCGTCCCGCACGCCGCGCATCTACGCGCACCCCGGGTCGCGTGAGCACGCGCGCCGCACGATATGACATGCGCGCGCGCGCCGCACGATATGACATGCGTACGCGCTCCGCACGATAGGCCGATGCAGACGCAGCCCCCCATAGGCCTCCGTTCCCTTCTTTTTCGTGTTTATCAGGTGGCCGGAAACTGACGAAGCGGACCGGCCGAGTCAACGGTGCAAACGCAGGCGGGTACAAATCAGGCAAATGACTGGAATGAGCGCAGAAAATGGTGTGCCGGTAGTCACCAGCATACGGTCCGCGCGCATCGAAAACCGAACAACCAACCTGGCGCACCGTCCCGGGACCACCTGCCCGGCCCGAAGCCTCGAGACCGAGCTAGCGAAAGCTTGACCAGCGCCACGGTGGCGAGGCGAGCCGCGAGCCCCATGGTAGGTGCGTAGCGAGGTTGTGGGGAATGCGATGCGCGCCAAACCGGGCGGACCATCAGACGCCAAACGATGTCCGCACCCCTTTGGCTCACCCAGTGTTCCGATCGCGCGACGCGCCATCATCCTGGCGCCGATCATCCTGACCGGATGCCAGGCTGGCGTGCTCGACCCGGCGGGGCCCATCGGGCTCGCCGAGAAGACGATCCTGATCGACTCCCTCGCCATCATGCTCGCCATCGTTATCCCGACGATCGCCGCGACGCTTGGCTTTGCGTGGTGGTTTCGGGCACCCAACACAAAAGCGCGTTACCTTCCGGACTTCGCCTACTCCGGCCGCCTGGAACTCATCGTCTGGTCCATCCCCCTGCTGACGATCACCCTGCTGGGCGGCGTCGCCTGGATTGGATCCCATGACCTCGATCCCGCCGTGCCGCTGCCATCCGACAAGCCGCCGCTCGACGTCCAGGTCGTGTCGCTGGATTGGAAGTGGCTGTTCATCTATCCGAACCAGCGTGTCGCCAGCGTGAACCAGCTTGTGGTGCCGGCCGGCGTGCCGATCCACTTCACCCTGACCTCCGCCAGCGTCATGAGCACCTTCTTCATCCCGCAGCTCGGTAGCATGATCTACACGATGAACGGCATGGCGACGCAGTTGTACCTGCAAGCGGACACGCCCGGCACCTTCCGCGGGCTTTCCGGCCACTACAACGGCGACGGTTTCTCGGACATGCATTTCGACGTGCTCGCTGTGCCCACGGACCGCTTCACCGCCTGGGTCTCGGCGACACGCGGCACCGGCCCAACCCTCAACGCCGACAGCTATGCCGAGTTGGAGAAGCAAAGCGTCGACGCCCATCCGTTCACCTACGGCAACGCCGATCCCGCGCTGTTCCGCCAGATCGTCACACAGAAACTGCCGCCCGGTCCTGGCCCGCAGGTCGGCCATCCGGACGTGAACGTATCCCCCCGGACGCAGCGCTGACAACGGAGCACTCGCATGTTGGGCAAACTGACCTGGGCCGCCGTTCCGTTCGACCAGCCGATTCCGCTTATCGCGGCAGCCATGGTCGGCCTGGTGATCTTCGGCGTCCTCGTGTGGGTCACCGTGAAGGGCTACCTGCCCTATCTGTGGCACGAATGGATCACCAGCGTCGACCACAAGCGCATCGGGATCATGTACACCCTGCTGGCGATGGTGATGCTGCTGCGCGGCTTCAGCGACGCGATCATGATGCGGTCGCAACAGGCGATGGCATACCGGTCCGAAGGCTACCTGCCGCCCGAACACTACGACCAGATCTTCTCGGCCCACGGCACGCTGATGATCTTCTTCGTTGCAATGCCGTTCGTGATCGGCCTGATGAACTTCGTCGTGCCGTTGCAGCTTGGCGCCCGCGACGTGGCATTCCCGACCCTCAACTCGGTTGGCTTCTGGCTGACCGCCACGGGGGCGCTGCTGGTGAATATTTCCCTGGTCGTGGGGGAGTTCGCGCGCACCGGCTGGCTGCCGTATCCGCCGCTGTCCGAACTGACCTACTCGCCCGGCGTCGGTGTCGACTACTACCTGTGGTCGCTGGAGATTTCCGGTGTCGGCACCTTGCTGTCCGGCGTCAACCTGGTCACCACCGTGCTGAAAATCCACGCCCCCGGCATGACCTACATGCGGATGCCGATGTTCTGCTGGACGACACTCGCCGCCAACCTGCTGATCGTCGCCGCATTCCCCATCCTGACCGCGACGCTGGCCATGCTGCTGCTGGACCGCAACCTGGGGTTTCATTTCTTCACCAACACGGGCGGCGGCAACGTGATGATGTTCATGAACCTGATCTGGGCGTGGGGACACCCCGAGGTCTACATCCTGATACTGCCCGCCTTCGGCATATTTTCCGAGGTGATCGCGACCTTCTCCCGCAAGCCGCTGTTCGGCTACCGGTCGATGGTGATGGCGACGATGGTCATCTGCCTGCTGTCGTTCACCGTGTGGCTGCACCATTTCTTCACCATGGGTGCGGGCGCCGACGTCAACGCGATCTTCGGCATCGCATCGATGATCATCGCGGTGCCGACCGGCGTGAAGGTGTTCAACTGGCTGTTCACCATGTACGGCGGCCGGGTGGTCTTTACGCCACCGATACTGTGGTCGATCGGCTTCATGGTCACCTTCGTCATCGGCGGAATGACCGGCGTGCTGCTGGCCGTGCCGCCAGCGGATTTCGTACTCCACAACAGCCTTTTCCTCGTCGCCCACTTCCACAACGTCATCATCGGCGGGGTGCTGTTCGGCGCCTTCGCCGGCTACAACTACTGGTTCCCGAAGGCGTTCGGCTTCCGGCTGCACGAAGGCCTCGGCAAGGCCGCGTTCTGGTGCTGGTTCATCGGCTTCTATCTCGCGTTCATGCCGCTCTACGTCGTCGGCCTTATGGGAATGACCCGCCGCATGCAGCACTACGATGTCGCCGCCTGGCGTCCATGGCTACTGATCGCCGCCCTCGGCGCGGCGGTCATCCTTTGCGGGATCATCCTGCAGATCGCCCAACTCACCGTCAGCATCCGCCACCGTGAGGAACTGCGCGATGAGACCGGCGATCCCTGGAACGGACGCTCCCTGGAATGGGCCACGGCGTCCCCGCCGCCGGTGTTCAACTTCGCGGTGCTGCCGCACATCCAGGGTGAGGACGCCTACTGGGACATCAAGCAGCGCGCGATCGAGCAGGCCAGGCTCGGCGACGAGCCCGCCTATACCGAGATCGAAATGCCCAAGAACAGCCCAACCGGTTTCATATGTGCCTTCTTCGCTACCTTCATGGGGTTCGCGCTGATCTGGCACATCTGGTGGCTGGTCGCCGTGGGGGCGCTCGGCGCGTTCACGACCTTCGTGGTGTTCGCCTGGCGCGACGAAGACGAATACATCATTCCGGCCGATGAGGTCGCGAAAATCGATCGGGCCAACCGCAGCGCCCGCCGTGAGGCGCTCGTTCATCTGCAGCCCGTCCAATGAGCGGCTTTCAGGCAACCGCCGGCCACGGCGATCCGCACAGCCTGGGGCACGGGGCTGCGCGGGAACACCTGCCGAAACACGGCGGCGGCCACCTGGTGTCGAAGCGCATCGTTACCGGGTACGGCTTCTGGATCTTCCTGCTCAGCGACATCATCATGTTCTCCGCCTTCTTCGCGACGTACGCGGTGTTGGTCGGGGCAACGGCGGACGGACCCAGCGGGCACGATCTGTTCGACCTGCGAAACGTCGGGGTCGAGACCGCCTGCCTGCTGCTCTCAAGCTTCACCTGCGGCATTGCCAGCATCGGCGCCATGACGCACCGCAGCTTGTGGTTCTACGGCGCCATGACAGCGACATTCGTCCTCGGCGCCGCGTTCGTCGGCCTCGAACTCCGTGAGTTCGCCGGCATGATCGCGCAGGGCAACGGACCGAGCCGGAGCGCATTCCTGTCGGCGTTCTTTACGCTGGTCGGCTGCCACGGCATGCACGTCTCGCTGGGTCTGCTATGGCTGCTGACGATGATGGCACAGGTGTACGCCAAGGGGTACCGCGACGACATTCTGCGACGTATCCTGTGCTTCAGCCTGTTCTGGCATGCGCTGGACATCATCTGGGTCGGCTTGTTCACGGTGGTCTACTTGATGGGAGTTGGGCAATGAGCCACTCGAAGCAAATCAACGGCGTGGATCTCGTGGACAGCGCACCGGGCGACGAGCCCGTCGAAGACGACGCTCACGGGCTCGTCGCGTACCTGGTTGGACTTGGGCTTGCGACGCTGCTCACAGCGGTATCCTTCTTTATCGCGCGCACGACACTGGTGTGGCCGCCGAGCATTCCGGTTGCATTGTGTGTTCTGGCGATCGCGCAGATGGGCGTTCACCTGGTCTTCTTCCTGCACATCACCACCGGCCCCGACAACGTCAACAACGTCATGGCGCTGGCGTTCGGCGTGCTGATCGTTCTGCTGGTCATCGTCGGCTCACTGTGGATCATGTCGCATATGAACCACAACATGATGCCGATGGATCAGATCATGCAGATGCAGCGCTGACCTTCGGATCGATCGGCGGCTCTTTCGACCGTCATGGCCCTGCCTTCGACCGTCATGGTCCTGGCTTCGGCCGTCATCGCCCGGCGAAGTCCGGGCCACCTGTTCCAGCACATGCGGCGATAGATGGCCCGAACAACACCGCGGCCCATGACGGCGGCGTGGCTCCGAACGCATTTCCGATCATCGTGAAAGCGTTCTAGTACCCGATCGCAGAGAAGCGTGAGTCGCGACGCGACCACGATTCGCCGCGTGAATCGGCGACTTCAAACCAAAACCGACGTATCGCGCTTCCATGATGCGCGATACTAGAACAGGCCGAACGCCTGGGGGACCCAAAAATGCCCGAGAAACCAAATGTGTCCCGTCGCGGCTTCGTCCTGACGGCCACCAGCGCCGGGGTAGCCGCCGGCACCCTCGCCGCACCAAACGCGACCCGGGCTGCCGCCCCGCAATGGAACCGCGAGGCGGACGTCGTGGTAATCGGCGCCGGCGCCATGGGCTTGACCGCCGCCATCGTGGCACGTGAAGCCGGCGCCTCGG
>JAQGHW010000471.1 GCA_028291505.1 Rhodopila sp.
ACGAATTCAGGGTTCCTGAACCCTAGTTTTGGTCGGAATCCGTGTTTTGAACGGGTAACCATACCGTGTGGGCAAAATTTCATCCGGCCATTCAACCGCCACCAGCGTCTGCGCATGTAGCGCCATGACCCGTCTCCTTCGTGCGGCTTCGAGTGCCAGCATCATCGCTACGAACGTCTTCGGCACAAGGATCAGGCGGGTTACATCGATAGACGATAAAAACCGCGATACCCGCGGCATCCTGCGTTTGATGCCGCCGCCCGCTGATCTCCACATCAATTACGATCGATCGGCAAATTCAATCGTGAATCCTTGATCACGTTGCTCATTGTCATAAAGCCGGGATACCCTGGGCGCCCACCATATCGAGGATCGATCCATGCCCCAGGCCGCCCTGCCAGCCATCAGCCTGGTCGCCGTGCCCGGCCGCCGCCGCCGCACCATCGAGATCGCCCGGGAGATCGAGCGCCGAGGCTTCGCCGGCATCTACTCACCCAGCATGTTCGGCAACATGTCGTTCTGCGAGGCGCTGTCGTGGAACACCACCACCCTGCCGTTCGGCACCGCCATCGCCCCGATCTACCAACGCACCATCGGCGATTTCGCCCAAAGTGCCGCGATGATGCACGAGGTCTCCGGCGGCCGCTTCCGCCTCGGCATCGGCGTCGCCCACGGCCCATCCCACATCCGCATGGGCGTCACCCCTGGCAAGCCGCTCGGTGATATCCGCACCTTCGTGGAAAACTTCCGAACCCAGGACGGCCTCGGCACCCTGCCGCCGATCATCGTCGCCGCCCTGCGCCGGAAAATGGTCGCCCTCGCCGGTGAAATCGCCGAGGGCGTGGTATTCGCCAACGCCTCCCGCTCGCACATGGCAACGTCGCTGCAGGCGCTGCCGGCCGGCAAACGCAACGATCCCGCCTTCTTCATCGGCAACATGATCCCCACCTGCATCAGCGACGACATCGAAGCCGCCAAGGCAGTCAACCGCCGCACCCTGATCAACTACGGCATGCTGCCGAATTACCGGAACTACTGGAAAGAAGCCGGCTACCAGGAAGAAATGGCAGCGATCGAGACCGCCATCGCCCAAAACCGCAAAGACGACATCCCAAAATACTTCTCCGACAAATGGCTCGCCGACAACACCCTGTTCGGTCCCGCATCGAAAATACGCGAAGGCGTCGAAGCCTGGCAAGAAGCCGGCGTCCGGGACCTGATCATCGTCCCCTCATCCGCCGCCGGAAACCAGATCAAGGCGCTGGAGGAAGTCTTCGCCGCCTTCGCCTGACCGCCCCAACACAACCATAATTGCTGCACCGCACAATCACATTCGCCGACCTCACGCCTTGACCATCACCCCCGCCTTGGTCACCGTTGGCCCCCCACCCTGAAAGGACATCCGCATGGCAACCCATGAGGGCCTGCGCTTCGGCATCTTCCTCGCCCCATTCCACCGCGTCGGCGACAACCCGACCCTCGCCCTCGGCCGCGACCTCGAACTCATCCAGTGGCTCGACCACCTGGGCTATGACGAGGCCTGGATCGGCGAACACCACTCGGCGGGCTGGGAGATCATTGCCTCCCCGGAAATCTTCATCGGCGTCGCAGCCGAGAAAACCCGTCACATCATGCTGGGTTCCGGAGTAACCAGCCTGCCGTACCACCATCCTCTACTTGTGGCGCAACGATTCGTCCAGCTCGACCACATGACCCGCGGCCGCTCGATGCTCGGTTGCGGCCCCGGCGCGCTGGTATCCGACGCCTACATGATGGGTATCGATGCCGAAAAGCAACGGACCATGATGGACGAATCCCTCGGCGCGATCATGGCGCTGCTCGCCTGCAAGGAACCGGTCACCATGAAGACCGACTGGTTCGAACTGCGCGACGCCCGCCTCCACCTGAAGCCCTACACCAAGGGCGGCTTCCCGATCGCCGTCGCCAGCGCAACGACCCCGTCCGGCGTGCTGGCCGCCGGCAAGCACGGCGCCGGCCTGCTGTCCCTCGGCGCCGGCCTGCCAGGCGGATCCGCCAAGCTCGCCGACTACTGGAAGATGGGCGAAGCCGAGGCCGCCAAATACGGCAAGACCATGAACCGCGACAACTGGCGCCTGGTCATCAACATGCACTGCGCCGAGACCGACGAACTCGCCATGGAAGAAGTCCGCCGCGGCGAACGCGTGGAAACCCTGAGCTACTTCAGCGAGACCCTGGGCCGTCCCCCGATGCGCAGCGAAAACCCCCTGGCCGAGGGCCTCGCCGCCGGCTCCACCCTCGTTGGCTCCCCCGAAACGATCATCGCCGGAATCGACCGCCTGCTGGGGTTCACCGGCGGCGGGGCAGGGGCGGTATTGTTCCGCTCCCACGAATGGGCCAACCGCGAGCAAACCCTGCGCAGCTACGAACTGTTCGCCCGCTGGGTCATGCCCCGCTTCCAGGGCAGCCTGGACACCACGATCGGCTCCCGCGAGTGGTGCAGCGAAAACCGCGCCGGCATCTTCGGCCCCTCCATGGGCGCGATCCGCAAAGCCTTCACCGACGTAGGCCAGGAGGTCCCCGACCACATCCGGATGCGCCTGCACACCGGCAAGACCGAGGTGTCATAGCCGCCGCATACCGAGGAGTCGTAGCCGCCGTATGTGCCTCGCGGCCGGCACCCTCCTCGTCATGGCCCAGCGTGTCCGTACCGCATGCATAAATCTCAACCTGCCCGGGCTTTACCAGGCGCGTTCCAGCACGAACCAAAAACCCCGCCCCTCCAAAATTATCGAGCCGACCGTAATGAAAGCAAAAACCTCCAGCGTCGGGATGCATTTTCAGGCTGACCGGAAATGCCCGATCACCGCGTCAGCCGCGTTTTGGCGCTGGCGCATTCGCCCCGGATTTTCTACCATCAACGCATGCCACCAACCCGCGCCTTTCTGATTGTTCCCGCCCTGCTGCTCGGTCTGAGCGCCTGTGGGTCCTACGATCCGCCCGTCCACGGCGACCACACGGCAGACGCATACAAAGCCGATCTCGAGAAGTGCCGCACGTCCTCGACCGAAACAGTCCGCCGCAAGAACGCCGACGGCCCCGGCTCCTGGATCATATCCCCAATCACCGGACCGCCGGAAGTTCGTGCCACGATCCGGACATGCATGACCGCCAAAGGCTATGTCCTGGACAAGCCCGGAGGTTGAATAATACCAGCGACCCGCCAATATAACGAAGAGTCAATACTTCGGGCCGCCAGAGCATGATCACGCTGAGCGGCCAGCGTTTCGTTGGCGTCAGCCAAGCTGACGAAACGCGAGGGGAACGTACAAAGCGTGTGAATCATGCGATCAAACAAAGAGTTAGAGCAATTTCAGGCTGTACAGTCAGCCTGAAATTGCTCTGGTATAAGCCCACCAAACGGGGAATCAAACCAGCAGATCTCAATGGTCCGTGGGCAAGACCGGCGCCGTTCCCACCGCGGATGTCTCCCGAAGGTGCGCGATGCAGGTACGCATGATCGGAGCGCAATAGGCATCCGGTGCAAGTGTCGCGTTCTTCTCCCCGGAGTAAAGGATCTGCGTGACCCGACCGCCCCGCAACTGGAACGTTGCATGACAGTAGGCGCCATTGCTGAATGAGAACCCGCCGATAACCGGAACCGACCAGGTGTCCGAACTCGTCGACGTCGCGTAATACGTAAGGACATCCGTCGTGCCGAAAGTACTGTGTTGATCCGGCACGCCCAGGCAGGATTCCAGATCCACCTCGGCCATCCCCATCAGCCGGGTCCTCGCCTCATGTGCGATGTGAGAATCCTCCAACGCGCAACTGCCCAGCAGCAGCGGCGTAAGCCAAAGCAGGCGAAGCATGGTCATTCGGCTGAGCATCCATGATCCAGGCGGTTGATCCGCGAGGGGCCTCCGCGCGGCGTGACCCGAGGGTTGAAAAGGGACCTCGGTTCGCGGTCAAGATCAATTCGCCAGCCAGATGCAGACGTTGCCGGTGATTTGATCCGCTTCCGTCACATCAGCTAACCCCAACCGCCCCACCCGGGCATATCGCCTCCGGCATCCAAGCGCTTCTCTGCGGGCTCTGCGTCCCCCTCTGCGCGCTCTGCGTCGAAAAACCCAAGCCCGATCCGATTCTCCAAACCGAGCCAGTTTCCCGCCCCTGACCGGCGGCGGAGAGGCGCCAAGGCCGCCCCCAACCTCCGTCCGGTGCCGTCGCACGACCCGCTTTCAACGCAGAGCAAGGCGGGGCGCAGAATTCGCACAGAACATCTCCCGTGGCCCCAGCCTCAAGCCAGCACAATAAACCTGTCGCTCGTTCTTGACGCGAAACTGCCGGAGACCCAAGTGACCGGCATGGTCCAACACGCCGCCACCTACCACGGACGAATCCCCGATCGCCGGCCGCCAGACCAGCCAGCAGTCGTCTCCGCCCGCATAAAAGTCGGGATCACGGACTGACCAAATTCCCCCACCAACCGGCCGGCCCCCCACCAACTGGCCGGCCCCCCACGAAAGGCCGGCCTCCCACGGAAACCGGCCCCCAGCGAAAGCCGGCCCGCAAACCCTATTCCGCCGCCACCTTCTGCCCAACGATATCCGTCGAATACCGCAGATGCACCGGCGCATTCGCCTCCCAGGGATCCTTCAGTCCCAGCCCGGCACCGAATTCCTTGATCGCCGGCATCACCTCCCCGCACAGCAGTTGGATGCACCGCCGGCGGTCTTCCTTGCTGACCGTCCCGTCATTCGCCCAGATCCCCATGATCCCCGGACGGGTCTCCTTCACCAGATACTTCAGCCGCTCAATCACCTGGCCGGGCGTCCCGGCGATGATCATCGTGTCCGCAACCTGCTGTTCGAACGTCGGATTCCCCCGCGGATTGCTCGCTCGGCCAACCGCGAACTGGACAAACCCACGCCGTCCCGACGGTGAGAAATACCCCGCCGGATTCGCCCAGACCGGGTTCGCCAGACCGGTGAACTCACCCTGCATCCACATGAACTGCCTGGCGTTCGCCAGCGCTTTTTCTTCCGTGTCCTGAACATGGACCCGGATCAGGTAACCGAAATTCTCCGGCCCCGCGGTATAGCCAACCTCGGCCGCCGCCTTGTCGTACGTGTCGTGGATCGTCTTGGTCGCCTCGATCGAAGTGTTCAGCGCGATATACGGATACCGTTGCTGCGCCGTCCAGATCACCGTCTCCTTCGACAGCACGCCGGGGATCCAGACCCTGGGATACGGTTGTTGCAACGGCAGCGCCCATGGGTTGACCACCCGTTGCTGGTAATGCGTGCCCTCCCACCGGAACGGTCCAGGCTGGGTCCAGGTCTTTTGCACCAGGTCATGCGCCTCGATGAACCGTTCGCGGTTGAACGCCGGGTTCACCCCGTTGGCCAGCTGCTCCTGTCCGCCGCCGCGCACGAACCCCGACACCAGCCGGCCTTTGGAGATCATGTCGATCATCGCCAGCTCTTCCGCGAGCTGCACTGGATTTTCCGTCAACGGCAATGGATTGCCCAGAATAACGATCTTCACCCGGTTGGTGACCGCCGCCAGGATCGAGGCAAACATGTTGGTCCGAGCCTGCATGCAGAACGGGGCGTTGTGGTGTTCGTTCAGCATGATCCCGTCCGCGCCGCTTTCCTCGGCCAGGATGTATTCTTCCAGGTATTCGTTGTACAGCCGGCTGCCTTCGACCGGGTTATAGTGCGAATTGGAGAAGTTCAGCGCGGTGGCGCCGAAGTCCAGGCCAGCCTTGGCATCGTATGCCGACATCGGCTGTTCAGTGAAATACATCATATGCATGGTGGAAGCCTCCTTCAGCTACGGGACAGGAAATCGATCGCCAGCTTGGCGACGGCATCGGGC
>JAQGHW010000489.1 GCA_028291505.1 Rhodopila sp.
GCCCGTTGAACCCGACACGCCCATTCCGTTCGCGACCGCGCGATCGCCTCCAGTTCGATTAAGTCAGTCCCTTCGATCGAGATCTCGATTACCTGCCGAGGTGCTGCCATCCTGCCCAGCCGTCATGCTTGTGTTCCCGTCAAACTACAACATGTAGGGCCCCCTCGGGAATCGGGTACAACTGGTCGGTTCCACGGAATCGATGTACTAGGAAGCAGTTTCCTTCCCTGGCTTGGTATCGTTCGCCGCCAATGGCTTAATCACGCTACTAATTGTTTCACGTAGTACCATGACGCGCAGGTTGGGGGCGATCTCGACTTCGATCTCGCTGGCGGCGATCTGTTTGCCGTCTTTGTCCTGCATTATCGGTACACGCTGTATCGTGCCGAGGATACCACCGCCGGTGACGATTTTGTCACCGCGCTTCAGCGTCGCAAGCATCGAGCGCGTCTCCTTGTGCTTCCGCTGCTGCGGGCGGATCAGCAAGAAATAGAAGACTGCAAAAATCAGGACCAGCGGGGCGAATTGCGTGGCACTCCCCATGATGCCGGCAACGTCTTGGGCAAAGGCCGGAGAGGTAAGTGTGAGTGGATGCATAGCTGTGCGGTCCTTGCGATGCGGCGAGCCGGACCATACTTTCCGCCCTCCGTTCGTCAAGCTGTCGGGAAAGCCGCTCTATGGACCAAATTTCGATCGACCTGCTAACCCGCATCGCGGACGCGTTGGAGCGCTTGGCGCCGCCACCCCCTGCCGTTCCGGACCTTACCTCGGCGGACGCCTACGTGTGGACCCCGTCATCGGCCCATCTCGCACCGGTACGGGAAGTCGCCCGGGTGGACATCGGCCTGCTCAAGGGCGTGGAACGCCAGAAAGAGATTCTCGTCGAGAACACGCTGCGCTTCGCTCGCGGCCTGCCAGCCAACAATGCCATGCTGTGGGGGGCGCGTGGCATGGGAAAATCGTCACTGGTGAAGGGTGCCCACGCCCTGGTGGCGCAACAAGTACCTGGCCGAGTGGTTCTTATCGAGATTCATCGCGAGGACATCGGCACGCTGCCAGACTTGCTAAACCTACTGCGTTCGAGGCCCCGCCGCTGCCTGATTATGTGCGACGATTTATCATTCGATAAGGAGGACACCGACTACAAGGCGTTGAAATCTGTTCTCGACGGCGGGATCGAAGGCCGCCCCGACAACGTATTGTTCTATGCGACATCCAACCGCCGCCATTTGATATCGCGCGAGATGATCGAGAACGAACGATCCACCGCGATCAACCCGAACGAGTCGATCGAGGAGAAGGTTTCATTATCCGACCGCTTCGGCCTGTGGCTGGGGTTTCACAACTGCGACCAGCCGACCTTCCTGGCGATGATCGATGGTTACGCGGCGAGCGTCGGTCTGTCGATCACGGCCGAGGAGTTGCATACCCAGGCGGTGGAATGGTCGGTGACCCGGGGCGCCCGATCGGGCCGAGTGGCGTGGCAGTTCATCCAGGAGATGGCCGGCCGATATGGCGT
Organism: Rhodopila sp.; assembly: GCA_028291505.1. GTDB lineage: Bacteria > Pseudomonadota > Alphaproteobacteria > Acetobacterales > Acetobacteraceae > Rhodopila. The sequence goes on from JAQGHW010000489.1 coordinate 1,520, forward strand.
CGCGGCAAAGGAAACATAGGCGGCACCCAGAGACACCCGACACTTTACCCGCGTCTCGATGTCGCCGGCTTTTCCCCTTGAGTCATTACCGGGCTCGGTCGCAGGCCCGGAGGCCCTCGGCTTTACTTGGTTCAGGCCGCGCAACTCGCGGGTCGTCGGGCCGAACCCCAGTGCCGTCAAGATAAGCGATGGATGGAGAGCGGCTTGGGTTCGGTGTATCGTTCTCTAATCGTCATGGTCCAGGATTTCCGGGTCACCTATTCGTCGCACGTGCTGGGATGGGTTGCCCGGACACGCTTGGCCATGACGATAAGGGGCAGGGCCATGACGATTTATACCAGCGGCAAGGATCTTTGACTCGCCATGGATTCCCATAGCCGCCGCGATGTGATTCGCTTGTCTGGGCGTGGATTCGCGGGGGTGTCATGGCGGTTGCGGGTACTCGAATGGATCTGGATGCGGCCGGTCTCCGGCGGGCTTCGGCGTTCATCTGGCGGAGCGCAACGTTGGCAAGGTGCTGCGTCGTCTGGGGTTTCGCCGCTTGTCCGCGCGCCCGCGTCATCCCGGACACGATGCCGCCGCCCAGGAGGCTCATAAAAAACTTCGCGGACCTGGTCACGAAAGTCATCGCCGAGCATGCGCGCGGCAAGCGGATCGAGCTCTGGTGGCAAGATGAAGCCCGCGTCGGTCAGCAAGGCACATTGACTCGGCTTTGGGCGAGGCTGACCAAAGGTTCCGTCGAACGCAGTTCGATGGAATGGTCAGACGAGGGGCAGCGAGGAAGTCGTCCGGCCGCGCCATGCGATTGTCGTTACGACTGGGCGTGTATTTTTGGCGCGGTCTGTCCGACGCGGGGCGCTGGGCAGCGTTGGTGCTGCCCTACGCCAACGCTGAAGCCATGGACCTGCACTGGCCGAGATCGGCCGCCGCGTCATGCCCGGCGCTCACGCCGTGGTCGCGACGGATGGGGCTGGGTGGCATCAGCAAGGCGGCCGCCTGATGCTGCCTGACAACGTCAGCTTGCTCCTG